>JANLFZ010000688.1:0-1200 GCA_024653385.1 Thermoguttaceae bacterium
CTTTCGACTTCCAGGGTGATGGGAGTTTCCAATACACCCCGGCGTACCACTACGTGGGCACGGACAGCTTCACGTATTACGTGACCGACGGCATCGCGAGCAGCAACACGGCGACGGTCTCCATTAACGTGTGCAACAACGCGCCGGTGGCGGTCGACGACGGCCCATACACGACGCTCCGCGACATTCCGTTGCACGTGCCGGCGCCCGGGCCGCTGGGGAACGACACCGACCCGGACGGTGACCAGCCCCTCGAGGCGGGGTGGTGGGCGAACCCCGGCCACGGGACGTTGGACCTGCGGGTCAACGGGGAGTTCACCTACACGCCGTCCGGCGGCTACGTAGGCACCGACTCCTTCCAATACAAGGCCTTTGACGGGATCGCCTACAGCATCGAGCCGGGCACGGTGAGCTTGGCGGTGGCGGGCCTGAAGGTCCGCTCGGTCGACTTCCTGGCCGACAACCCCGTGTACCGCGACCCGGACCAGAGCAATCCCTACCCGAGTCCTTATCCCGACCCGCTGTGGCTGGATGCCAACGGCGATGGGGACGCGACCGACCCGGGCGACAACCTCGGTCCGGTGTGTTACGTCCGCGCGGAGACGATGCACGTGACCGCGACGTTTACGCTGGATCGGCCCTGGCTCAATGGCGGGACGATCATGATCTCGGCCACCAGCAATCAGGGGATTAGCATTCCCTGGACGGCGGCGACCGTCAATGGCACAACCGTTACCATTACCGATGTGGCGGCGACCTCGGCGTTTCCGAACGTCGTGACGCACTACGACGACCTGGTGCTCTACTGGTACGCCACGGTGCTGGGCCAGACGGCCACGACGCTCGTGGGCGCCACCAGCAACGACGTGTACCTGACCTACGCGCAGCCGGCGAGCGTGCTCTATCATACCGTGCTCCACTTGGGGTCGCACTACGCGCAGGGAGCGGACAACGAAACCGACGTGATCCTGGGCGTGTGGAACAACGTTTTCCGCTACAACTCGGTCGAGCGCGTGGATGGCATCTCGCTGTGGTACTACCATGACTACCGATCTGTGAACACCGATACGAGGACTCTTCTAATTCCGCACGCGACGGGGGACGGCACACTGGGGGACGGCCAGTGCGGCGCGTGGGCCAACCTGATGTTGAGCGTCATTGGGGCTCAGGGGATCATCCGACCGGACAGCTACGTGTTGG
>JANLFZ010000688.1:1210-2269 GCA_024653385.1 Thermoguttaceae bacterium
AACGCCCAAGAAGGGTTTATGGTCAGCTTCTGGCAGTTTGGCAATGCGAGTGCCGACGCCGCCATTCAGCGCGACCCCACGGATCCGATTAATGCCCAAATCCAGACCTATGGATACCTGAACGTGCTGAAAGGGCCGAACTGGCCGGCCGACCTGTACAACGCGAACAGGAACGGCTACGAATTCGCATTTGGGGACGTCACCGACACACCCGGGTTCCAGGGGAAGGGACCGAACGACAATCCTGCCTCGATTTTCTACAACCATCAGTTCTGCCAGTTCACGATTGGCACCACGACCATTTGGTTCGATCCGAGCTATGGATGCTACTATTCGGGCGCGACACAGGAAGCCAGAGAACTCGACTTCGACGACGGCAGCGTCGCGGGATACTTCGTAACAAATACCGCCAATGTCAGAGAGTGGGTCATTGGCGTGGATCTGAACGGCAACGGCGTGACTACCGACGTCGTGCAGCGGATCGTCATGTTGATCAGACCTAATGCAATCGGCATGCGCGAAATGGCCAGAGCAATGTGATGGCCTATGCTCTTGCGAGCACGTAATCCACCGATTCATCACTTGGCGTAAGGAGATTTCAGTATGGTCCGTTCTGCCAGAGAATATGCCGTCCTGACGGCCTCAATCGCCCTAGCGGTTTACTGCGCGCTGGCTCTTGGCGGCGAGGAGAAGGAGGTTTCCGTGGAACGCCATGTAAAGAAACCCACAAGCCGAACAGACGCGGTAGCTTTCGCTTCTCCCAACGCGATTCCCGGGGATTTCCTGTGGCTACTCAAGTACGAACGTGAGACACGAGACGTCAGCGCTCACCAGGAGTTGCTCGACAAACTTAAGCGAAGCAAGGTTGCGACGCCGAGCGAAGCCGAGCGCGTCACGATCCGCACGAAACTAAAGACATCCGGTCTACTAGCCGAGGAGCGCCCTTGCGTGGTCGGCCTGATTCAAAGTGCGCTCGATGTCCCAGGCTTCGCCTCGCGCGGCGACATGCTTTGGGTGGTCCGCTTCGTTGTCTTCGATTTGGCGGTGAGCCAAGAGGCG
>JANLFZ010000067.1:0-602 GCA_024653385.1 Thermoguttaceae bacterium
GGTCGGCGACGCCGAGGGTGACGAGGCTGAGGCGCTGGTCCATGGCCGGTCTTCTCGCGGTCAGGACCGCGTCTCGAGCGCGGCGAGGCGGCGGTCGCGGCGGCGGCGCCGGATCCCGAGACCGCCTGGCCGTGCTACCGCCACGACGCATGGCGCAGCGGCAGTACCCCGGCCGGCGTGCCCGCCGCGCTCAATACGCTCTGGAAGGCCGACCTCGGCGCCTGGCCCAAGGGACCGATCGCCGACGATTGGCGCGAGAACGCCTTTGCCCGGGGACCGGTCACGCCGCCGGTGTGCGCCGCAGGCATGGTCTATGTCGCCCGGATCGACGCCCACCAGATCGTGGCCCTCGACGCGACCACCGGCCGCACGCGATGGACCTTCACCGCCAACGGCCGCATCGACACGCCGCCGACCATCCACCGCGGCCTTTGCCTGTTCGGCACGCGGAGCGGGTACGTGTACGCCCTGAGGGCCGACGATGGCCGCCTCGTGTGGCGGCTCCGCGCGGCCCCGGCCGACGAGCGGATCGTGGCCTACGGCCAGGTCGAATCGCCCTGGCCCGTGCCCGGAAGCGTCGTCGTCGATCACCACGACGCTTC
>JANLFZ010000067.1:612-15687 GCA_024653385.1 Thermoguttaceae bacterium
TGGTGATCGACGACGACGCGCTGTTTGCCGCGGGTCGCCAGCCGCTGGCCGACGGGGGCATCCTCGTGTTTTCCGTCGAGCCCGCCGCGGGACGGATCCGCTGGGTCCAACGCCTCGACTCGGTGCCGCAGGACAACTTCTACGCGGGCGCCGGGTTCGAGTTCAAGGCGTTCGATCTGTTGCAGCGCCAGGGGGACGCCGTGGCCATGTCGCGGTGGCTGTTCGAGCTGGGCACCGGGCGGATGACCTGCGACGGCAAGAACGGCTTTGCGCGCCTGGTGACCGGCGGAAGCTCGGGGGTGATGGCCCCGCGCGGCTTCTGGTCGTACGGCCCGCGCTACGAAAGCGAACAGGTCGGCGAACGGCCCTTCGTCGAGCCGCTCGTGGCGTTTCGCGAGAACGTGTTGATCGGCTGCTCGCAGGACCGGCGATCGGTCTACCGCCGCGAGTTCCGCCTGGACCAGGGAGAGACCTTCGACGCCGAGTGGTACGCCAAGTGGACGATTCTCCAGGCGGCGCGCAACAGGGGCGGCGACCTGTGGCGGAGCCAGCGCCTGGCTCGCGGCGCCGTGTGGTCGCGCGATGCGGCGGCGTGGTTCGAACGCCCGGCGCCGGTCGCGGCAATGGCCCTGGCCCGGGACACGATCGTGTTGGCCGGCGCCAAGGGCGGCTTGGCCCTCGTATCGGCCAAGGAGGGCACCCTCGTGGGCCGCGCCGACTTGCCCCCGCCGGTCTGGGACGGCCTGGCCATCGTCCCCGATCGCGTGCTGGCCACCACGCAGGACGGCCAGGTGATCTGCCTGGGGCCGGTCGCGTCGCAGCGCGCACCGTGAACGCCACGGCGGCAGCAAGGGATTGTCTCCGAGAGTGGCCGCGCGGTTCTGGCTACAGCGGGTCAGTTCGATCAGGTCGTCGGGCAGGTGGGAGAGGTTGCCCAGGGTCTGGTGTTTGACCCGCGTTCCCTCGCGATCGGATCGGCGGAGGAGATGGTTGACGTAGACCTTCCCCCGGTAGGTTCGTTTCGTCGTGGCTACGTAAACGGCTCCGTTTCTCGTTGGCATGTGGAGGCTGGCGGCGACCCCGGGCCGATCGCTACGTCCAGAGTTCCACCTCCACCCGGAGGATCTCCCGCTTCCAGCCTGGCTCGTGGATCGGCCAACCGCGGATCGTGTGCGGCCCGGCGCTGGCCGCGCGGGGCCGGGCGAGTTGATGGACCTCTCGCCACAAGGCTCGCTCGGGCGGGGACAACGGCGGCGTGCGCCCAGGCAGGTTGCCACGCCGGAAGTACAGCCGACCCTGGTCGAAAATGCTGATCACCGCGGGCCGGGGGAACTCGAGCATGCGCCGGGCGATCAGTTCGTGGCTGGCGGTCGCGTAGCGCGACTTCAAGACCGCCAGGTCCCAACCGCACGCGGCCGCATCGGCCGCAAACCACGTGGTTGGCAAGAGTAAGCGCCCGGCGAACTGGTTGGCCGCATCCTCGCGGGCGCGGGGGTGGACTTCCCGAAAGTCCATACCCAAGAGGACAAACACCCGCGCGGCCATGTGCTCGCCGATCTCGTGGGCGGCGGCCCAGTGGATCCGTTCGTCGCGTGCCTCGGGCCGGAGGAAGATCGTCGGGCGCGGGGCTCGTCCGCCCGAGGCGCGCAGCCGCACGTACCGGCCGCGGCCCGGCTGGCCTGCGTCCGAAATCACCGTCATGCCCAGGGCGCGGGCGACGGCCAGGGCGTTGACGGGCGGACCGTCGCACCTCGACTGCGCGAGCGCCTCGGCGGCAACGGCGTCGAGTGCGGCGGCCCATTCGTCGGCGGCAATCTCGGGGAGCATGACCGCGCTCCGGTCGCGCGAGGAAATGTACAAACGTACATTATACCCGCGCAGCCGCCCGACGCAAGACACCACCCCCGCCGCGCATGCCTCGCACGCGGCGCCGTGGCGCTGGGCCGGTCACTTGGACTCGGCGCGGTTCCAGCGGCTCTCGGCGTATTGCTCCTGGAGCATCGTCTCGAAGTCCCTGGCGCGGTCCGGCTTGCGGAGTTCGCGGCAGACCCGCGCGAGGTGGTAGAGCGCCTCGGCGTGGGCCTCGCGGTTGGCCGAGTAGAGCGTATCGACCCGGAGAAACGCGAACATGGCCTCGCGCGGTTTGCCGTCCCTGAGCAATGCCACCCCCTTGACGTTGTAGGCCTGGGCGAGGTAGTCGACCTCGTCGGGTTCCGCCTTGGCGATCATCGCGTCGATCGCCTTGAGGGCGGTCTTCGGATCGCCGGTCTCGGCCAGGCAGCGCGCCTTGCCCAGAATCGCCGCCTTGCGCTGGACCTCGGCCAGGTCCCCTTCGACTTTCTGCTTGAGCACGGCGTCGAAGTGCCCGAGCGCCTCGGGGTACTTCCCTTCGGCCATCAGGGCGTTGCCCACGGCCACGCTGGCCCGCATCTTGTAGTCGGGCCAAGGGGCCGCGGCCACCTTCTCGTAGTACGGCCGCGCTTTGGCCGACTGCCCCATGGCCACCAGCAGGTCGCCGACGATCTCGTTCGCCTCGAGCGTGTGGTGGCTGTTGGGATAGTTCCGCGTGAAGGCGATCATCAGCTTGCCCGCCGGCACGGCCTCGCCGCTGCCGGCCAACGCGAGCCGCGCCGTGCAATACGCCCGATAGTACTCGACCTCTTGCTTGATCTCGTCGCGGCTGATCCGTTCGACCTTGATCTTCTCCAGCGTGCGCAGGGCCTGTTCGTAGTTGCCCTTGGCGATGTCGTTCCGAACCGCTTTCAACTCGCTTGGTTCTCCCTCGAACGAGATCCACTCGATCTCGTTGACCGGCACCTTCTCGACCGACGCCGCGGGGGTTTCGACGCTCACTTCCAGGGCCGAGAGCGTCACCCGGCCCTGAACGTTGCCGCGGCCGGCCGTCTTGACGGTATCCTCGGCGTCGACCAGCGCGGCGACCAACATCACGGTAACCACTCCGGCAATCCGGCACAGTCTCACGGAGAAGCCTCCTCTACAAGGTGGAGCCTTGCCCCCACGGCAGGTGCGCGCCGGCTCTTCCATCAACTCGCCCCGATCAGCCGGCTCTCCCTAAGACTATCCTAGCTCGGACGCGAACCGCCAGCAACGCGGGCTTGGCCTCCCCGCGAGAGAATCATCCGGTTCGCTGTCGCAGCGCCTCGTAGAACAGCACGGCCGCGGCAGCCGACACGTTGAGACTGTCGGCCACGCCCAACATGGGCAGCCGCACGGCCTGGATGTCCTCGCCGCGCCATCGGGCCGAGAGTCCCTCGGCCTCGGCCCCGAGGACAATGGCCGCAGGGCCGCGGAAATCGGCCTGCGTGTACGGCACCGCGCCGTCGACCCGCGCCGCGTAAATCGCAAGCCGCTTCGCCCGAAGCCAGGCGAGAATCTCATCGGCCGGCGCCGCGGCCGCAGGCAACGCGAACACCGTCCCGAGGCTGGCACGGATCGTGTTCGGGTTGAACAGATCGGTGCGCGGGTCGGCCACCAAGAGTGCTGAAACCCCAGCGCCGTCGGCACTGCGCAATACGGCGCCGAGGTTGCCCGGCTTCTCCACCCCCTCGAGCACTGCCACAAGCGGACAGCCGGACAGAACGATCCTCTCGAGCGAGGCGGCCGGCGCTTGGGCCACGGCCACGACGCCTTCGGCCCGCTCGCCAAAAGCGAGTTTTTCGAAGACGGCCTTGGTCACCTCGAACACGCGGGCCTTGGTGCCCCGAAGGGCTTGGCAGGCCCGTTGGGCGTCCTGGGTCCGGCAAAGCGGAGGGCAGACAAAGCCCTCGACCAGCGCGACGCCGGCCTCGATCGCCCGCAACAACTCCCGCGCCCCGTCGATCACGATCCGTTGCTGCCGGTCGCGCTGCCGCCGGTCGCGCAGCCTGGCGGCTTGCTGGACATGCGGATTGCGCAGACTGGTGATCGGTGTCATGGTGCGGACGTGAGAGAAAGGCAAGCGTTCACGGCGACAGTCCCAATTTTCGCGGCGAAGGAGCGCGAAGATGGGACTGTCCCCTTCGGGCATGAAGGGGACAGGCACGTCTTGATTCTGCCGTGGGATGCGCGAAGCCGTCAATCCGGGCGCGTCCCGATGGGGTCGCCTCGTCGGCCGGCATCCGCTGCCACGGCGCGGCGGTGTCCGTTCGGGCCAGTCGGCCTCTGCCCCGCGTGTTGGGAGTCTGGTACACTGGCGGCATCGCGCGCCGGGCTAGCGCGATCACGGCCGGGCGGCGTTTCCGCCGGCCCATCCCGCCGGCGGCCGGCCCGGAGCTGTGCGCCACCATGGGTAGGGAGACGGCATGAACGAATCACTGCGGAGCCAGCGTGTCCTGCGACGTCCGGAATGGTCGATCCAGCGGGCGGTGTACAAGTCGATGGGCTACAGCGACTACGACCTGGACCGGCCCTTGGTGGCCATCGCCAACTCGTGGAACCGGGTGGTGCCCGGCCACTACAACCTCCAACTGGTCGCCGAGTACGTCAAGCAGGGCGTGTTGCAGGCGGGCGGCACGCCCGTCGAATTCGGCCTGATCGCCGCCTGCGACGGCATCGCCCAAAGCCACGTGGGCATGCACTACATCCTGCCCACGCGCGAGTTGATCGCCAACGACGTGGAAATGATGGTCCAGGCCCACCAGTTCGACGCGGTCGTGCTGTTGGGCTCGTGCGACAAGATCGTGCCGGGCTTGCTCATGGCCGCCGCCCGGCTCGACCTGCCCGCGATCCTCGTGGTCGGCGGCCCGATGGAAGGAGGCTGCCAGTTCGACGGCCGGACCTCCGACATCACCTCGCTGACCGAAGCCTTGGGGATGCTCCGGGCGGGCCGGCTCGACGCGGCCGAGTACCGGCGGCTCGAGGACCGCGTGGCCCCGACCTGCGGCTCGTGCTCGTTCTTGGGCACCGCCAATACCATGTGCTGCGTGGCCGAGGCGATGGGCATGTGCCTGCCGGGCTCGGCGACCATTCCCGCCACGCACGCCGCCAGGCTCCGCTCCGCGCAAGAGGCCGGCCGGCAAATCGTCGAACTCGTCCGGGCAGGCGTCACCGCGCGGCAGATCATCAATCGCCAAGGAATCGAGAACGCGTTCCGCGTGGGCACGGCGATCGGTGGGTCGACGAACCTCGCGCTGCACATCCCGGCGGTCGCCTACGAGGCCCAGTGCGACGACATCACGATGGACCGCCTGGAGGAACTTTCGCGCACCACGCCGCACGTGGCGAAGATCAACCCCGCCTCGCCGCACAATGTGCCCGATTTCCACGCCGCGGGCGGCGTGTCGGCCGTGATGCACGAGATCCTGCCCTTGCTGCACGCCGACGCCCTGACCGTCACCGGCCGAACCGTGGCCGAGAACGTCGCCCAGGTCCACGCCGCCGACCCGCGGATCATCCGCCCACGCGAGAACCCCTGGAGCGCCCAGGGCGGGCTGGCCGTGCTGCGTGGCAACCTCGCCCCGCGCACCGCGATCACCAAGCCGGCGGCCATCGACCCGCGCCAGCACGTGTTCTCCGGCCGCGCCCGGTGCTTCGACGGCGAGGAAGCCGCCAACCAGGCGATTCTCGATGGCACGGTCCAGCCCGGCGAGGTCGTCGTCATCCGCTACGAGGGCCCCAAGGGCGGACCCGGCATGCGCGAAATGTATACCTCGATGAAACTGCTCTACGGACGCGGATTGGCCCTGTCGACCGCGGTGGTGACCGACGGGCGGTTCTCGGGCACCAACAACGGGTGTTTTGTGGGCCACGTCTCGCCCGAGGCGGCCGAAGGCGGCCCGCTGGCCGCCGTGCGCGACGGCGACACGATCACCATCGACATCCCCCGTCGCCGGCTGGAACTTGCGGTCAGCGACGCCGAAATCCAGGCCCGGCTGGCCACGTGGCGGCGTCCCCCCTTGCGGTTTGCCAGCGGCTACCTGGCTCTCTACGCCCGCTTGGCCGAGTCGGCCGATCAGGGGGCGATCATCCGGCATCGCGCGTTGAAGTAATCTGCGCTCTATTGAATAGTTCATCGCGCACATGGCCCGATCGCGCGAACGGAGTCGGTCGCGGACTGCGCCGCAAGGCTTTGATAATCTTCGACTTGCGTGTTCTTCGCGGTTCTCGGTGTTGATCGTCCGGAAGATGGCACGGTGTTTGCATAACCCGAGCAAATCCATTGCATCACTGGGAATAGTAGGAGACATGCAACCCGTGAGACTCCCGACGACTATCCGCTACGGTGCCCGGGCCATGACCGCCTTGGCCTCTTGTCCCCCAGGGCATGTGGTTTCGCTTCGCGAGGTCGGCGAGTTGGAGGGCATCTCGGCCAAGTACCTCGAGCATATCATGCGAGCGCTCCGCACGGCCGGTCTGGTCAAGGCCGTGCGCGGGCTGCATGGCGGCTACGTGCTGGCCAGACCGCCCGAGAGCATCACGTTGAAAGACGTGTTCGAGAGCCTTGTGGGCGAGATCTCGCCGGTCGATTGCGTCGATTGCCCCGAAACGTGCGCGTTTCACGACACCTGTCCCACGCGCGATACCTGGATCGAAATGAAAGAGGCCATCGAGGGCATCCTCGAGCGCACCACGATTCAGCAACTGGTCGAACGCAAGCAGCACCGCGCGCTGGTTCCCGCGACGGCCGACAGCCTGTGAGCCTGTAACGCCCTGCCGTGGTCGGGCGTTCGACGGGTATCTCTGAGGTGGCCTCCGGGCGCGTGCGGAATATTCCGGCCGTCACTCGGCCTCGACAATCTCGATGGCCAGTTTTCCCGCGACCCGGGCGACCGGCAACAGGCTGGCGTAGGCCGACGCGGTTTCGAGGCTGGTGTGGGCAAGCGTCAGGTACGCGCCGCTGGTGCCCTGGCGGGCGCGCGTGGCGTCGAGCCCGATCCACTGGCCGGCCAGGTGGACCTCGGTCCACATGTGGTAGAGG
This sequence comes from Thermoguttaceae bacterium, assembly GCA_024653385.1. Classification (GTDB taxonomy): domain Bacteria; phylum Planctomycetota; class Planctomycetia; order Pirellulales; family Thermoguttaceae; genus JANLFZ01. The sequence goes on from JANLFZ010000067.1 coordinate 7,529, forward strand.
AACTTCTGCTCGACGTACACCAGGCCGATGGCGGCGCGCGCGGGAATGCCCTTGGCCCGGGCCAGTGCTGCCAAGAGCACGGCGTGCTCGGTGCAATCGCCGCGCCCGCTGGCCAATGCCGCGGCGGCCGAGTCGAACGCCTGGGTGTAGCTCTTGTCGGCCATGGCTTCGTACACGAAGCGCTCGAGGGCCAATGCCGTTTGCCAGGGATCGGCCGCGCCACCGGCCGCCTTTTCGGCCGCGGCGACGATCTTCGGATCGTCGCTCTCGACCAGACTGCTCGGCGAGCGGTCGGCCTGTGTGGGTGAGACGTCGGGTGCGGCGGAGTTGCCGCGCACGCCCGGCCGGATCGCGTAGACCGTGACCTCGGCCGTGTGCGGATCGATCGGCTTGACGTGCTGCGACGCACTCGCGACGAAGATCTCGGCGGGGTTGGCGCCTTCGAGGTGCACGCGATAACGCACGCGACGGGTCTCGTGCGGGCGCGGCAGGGCGCGCGCGACAGGGATGGCGATGCCGCGGATCAGGTCGAGATCGCCCGGACCGGTCGCGGCCAGGGCCTCGGCCCGCGTGGTCCGGTACGACCGGGTATCGAGCAGGTCGGTCCACGTCTTGAGCACCTCGCCCGAGGCGTCGGTCCACAGGGCGCCGGCGAGGACCTGGCCGGCCAGCGTCATGGTCGTGTCGATGCGCAGCAGCTTGCGCGTCTCGTGGAGCAGCGGCACGGGTTCGTACTGGCGGGCCACCATCTCGATCGAGGCGGCCTGGCAGGTCGAGGGATCGAGGAACCAGACCGTGCGTCGCTGGCCGGGCTGCATGGGCGATTGCCACAGGGCCTGTTGGGGGCCCAGAAAGCCCCGGTGGTCACGCGGCCAGGGACGAACCGCCTGTTCGGTGCGACCCGCGCTGGTGGTCGTCACATGAAGCTGCTCGCCGACGACTTGCCCGCGAAATCGCATCGCGGGCGTCGTGCTTTCGAACTCGATCAGGCGGCCCTCGGGCGTTTCAAGGCACCAGAAGCCGAGTTCGATGGTCGCCGCGGCGCCGTCGCGCTGGGTGGTCAGGCGCGTGAAGCCCTCGATGCGCATCAAAGAGCGCCCGTCGTGCTGGACGGGGCGGATGGTGGTCTGGCCGTAGCCGACGCGGGCGTTGCCCACCAAGAGGGCTTCCCAGAACTCGCGGGCGCCGGCGGCGGTCTGCGGCGGAACGCGCGGGGAGGCACCGGCATCGGTTGGGGCACGGTCGTCCTGAGCGCAACCGAGCAAGAGGCACAATGCCACAAGGAGAAGCCGTCGACCGGACATGGGCCACGCTGGGTGCCTGGGGTGGTCGCCGCGAAGTTGGCGCGCAACACGCGCCGCGCGGCGCGATGGCCGATTGTGCCAAGTATAGCGGTTGTGCCGCATGGCTGGCCAGAGCGAGGCGTGCGGCCGAGCCTGGCGGCGTGGGCCGGGCGGATTTTCGACGGGGTCCAAGGCTTCCGCCCGCGCGCGGTGAATTCGGGTGCTAGACTAGCGTAGGCCGCCACGGCCCGATGCCGTGATACGGGAGGCCGCGGCCGGCGGTACGGTGATCCTGCGCGAACGAACGCGCGGAAAGAAACGGCTGTGCCGGGCGTGTGGGGGCGGCCGGGGTTCGTGCGGAGGGGCACAAGAAAAGTCCGAACAACATCGTCAAAGGCGTGACCTAGGGTTGTCGTAGAGGGCTCCCGCTGCGGCTCGCCTTGAGAGAAGAGTGTGTCGATGGGCTTCCTCAAACGATTCTTCCGCAATGTCATCCGAGATGGCTCGGTCCCCGTCGGCACGAGCAGCTTCGAACGTCTTAGCGAGGAGGAATTGGAGGCCCATTTGGGCGTTTCGCGGTATGGCGATTTCGTGCTGACCGACGCGATTCGCCCCTCGTACGATCTCCAGGTGGTTCCCTCCGAGGGGTATCGGCACGACTCCTACCGCGACGACGAGAGCCGCACCAGCGTGCCGGTCTTGATGGCGGCGCTGTCGAGCCCAAAGCTGTTCGAGACGTTTCTTGATCTGCTCGATCCGCTTGGCCCGGTGGTCGACGTGGTGCTCGAGACCAGCCACAGCCGCGACCGTCGCGGCCACACCGACTTGTATCGCGAACACATCGATACGCCGGTGCTCAAGAGCATCCTTTGGGAATACGAAGACTTGCTCTTAAACGACGGTTGCACCGGCATCGCGGTCCTGAACCCCGATGTGCCGCAAGAGGTGCAGTTCGACGAACACAAGTTGCTCATCATCTACGGGCAAGATCTGAGTAGCTTCGAGGGCGTGCTCGACGACCTGCACATCCGGCACGATGAGGGCATTCGGTTCATTACCGAGGCCGAACACGTCCATTCGTCGAGCGACCAGTACGCGCGCCAATTCGAGGAACTTCAGACGCGGCTGGGCATGGACTGCTTCTGCTAGCATCCGGGGGTGCGCCCCGACAAACCTGTGGGCTAGCCCGCCCTGTAAGGGCATGGTGTGCTTCGCTCCACGGCCATCGCATCGCTCTGGCCGTGCCACCCCTCGATTTTCGCCCAACTGCGCCGCTGGGGTGGTCGATTCGCCGCGACGTTCTCGCCGAATCGGAAAATTTAGTGCAGTTTGCCTCGTCGTCGGCCGATTGTGATGAGGCGATCAAGGGCCGACTATGTGGTGCAGTACGTGTCAGCAGGACGTGCCTGGGGTTGGTGGCAGCGACGCGCCGGCGCTGTTTTGCCCGCGGTGCGGAGATACCCTCCATACGCCGTCAGACATTACACCCAATCCTGGGGGTGATGCCGCTATCACCACCCCAACGAATCGGCTGGAGGTTCCGACTCGCGTGGCCCTTCTTTACCATGGCCACATGCCGGCCTACGACAACTGGGAATTGGACTTCCAGTTGCGCCAGGCAGAGAGCCTGCTCGGGGCCGAGAGGGTCGAGCAGGCGACCTCGACCGAGAAGAACGCCCGAGTCGATGCCCCTCATGGGGATGTCAAGGCACCACACCGGCGAAAGCGGCGTTCGGGCCGGGTGGTCCAGGCCGTGGAGGAGTTCCAGTCGCAAGGCGTGCTGCCCGTGTTGACTTGGATGGCCCTGCTTCTGGGTACCATGACCGTTGTCTGTGGTGGCAGTCTGGTGTTCTGGTCATGGGTGGCCGACCGACCCGAGCTATGGCGCGTTGGTCAACCGATTGCCCTGGGTGGGGTCTGCGCGCTGGTGGCGGCGCTTGCGCTTTACGTCGATCGAGCGTGGCAAGACGAGCGCCCTGCCGAGTCGGGCTCGCGTGCGGGCCGGGCGTCGGGCCGGCGAGCGGCCGCGGGCAACGCGGCGTCGTAGGGCTTGGCTCGCGGTGGCTGGCTGCCGGGGCGGCGGAGTCCAGCCCGTCTATCGCAAAAACGGCTGCACGTGGTCCGACTGGCCGGGGATCAGTTGGGCGACCCGCTGGAAAAAGACCGCCGCCCGATCTCTTTGGCCGCCGAAATGCAGCCACACGCCCACCAGGAAGAGCAGGTCGGGGTTGTCGGGGTCTTTTTCGGCGGCCTGGGCCAGACCGTCCAGGTGGGCCAGTTCGGCAGCGTGGTTGTCGCCGTAGATTTGGCGGTTCGTGAAGCCCGAGCGGGGCCAGCCGGGGTCCAAGCGCAATCCTTGGCGCAGGGCGTTGGCGGCCTGCGCGTACCGGCCCACGGCGACATGGGCATACGCCTGCCGGAACCAGGCGTCGGCCAGACCCGGCGCCGATTGGCTGGCCCTCTTGTAGCGGTCCAAGGCATCGGCGTATTTCTGCTTGGCGAACTGGGCGTCGCCAAAGCCGATGAACCGGCGCGCCAGGGCGACGGCCTCGGGGCTGGTGCCGCGCAAGGCACCGCGCCTGTCTTGTTCATCGTCGCGCGAGGGCTCCCGGTCGCGAGGCGGGTTGCCCGGCTGGGCGCCGAACGGCTGCCCGGCATCGACGCCCATGAACCGCCTCATCACCTGGGGCCCGAACATGGTCTCGCCGGGGATATACAGTGGCGGCAAGATGATCGGGCCTTCGGCGTAGGGGACGTAGTAGGGAACCACGCCGTAGGGCTCGTACCAAGGGGAGTACGGCACGAAGGGTGACCAGCCCGGCACGTATCGGGGGTGGGCGTGGGCAGGAGGCGGAGAAGGTTTGTGCCCCTTCGGCGGCGAAGCCGACGGTCCCGGCGGTGGTTTGGGGGCCTCCGCGGCAAGACCGCTGGTCGCCGCGAGGCACCAGATCACCGCGACCGCTCGAAGAAACCCGGCAGCCGTGAGGGCACGTCGCACAAGACACCTCCTCACCGTTCGCATGGCGGGTCGCCCCCTAGGCGCAGTATGGCCGATTCTTGCCGATGTGGCAAGCATTGTCCTGGAGGTGCCGGCGGAGACCAAGAGCCCGAAACACGCCACCTGTTGACGGCACGTGCACCGCACCAGTAGCCTGAACGGAGCCCGAGGCCGGTCCGCGAGTGCGACCGGCTTGGAGGCAGCCATCTTGGGAGGCCCCTGCCATGAAGACGAGGCGATTGGGTTGGGTGTTCGGCATCTTGGCTCTTGGGGCGGTTTGGGTGGAAGCCGCCACATGGCGCGTGGGCGTGGCGCGGGTCGAGATCACGCCCCAGGCGTCGATCTGGATGGCCGGCTACGCGGCGCGGAATCATCCGTCGGAAGGCGTGCTTCATCCCCTATGGGCCAAGGCCCTGGCGATCGAGGACCAGGGCGGCTCGCGGGTCGTGCTGGTGACAACCGACCTGATCGGGCTGAACCGCACGGTCTCGGACGCGGTCGCTGCCCGCGCCAAAGAGCGGACCGGCCTGTCCCGCGCGCAGATCGTGCTGAACTCGTCGCACACGCACTCGGGGCCGGTCGTGGCCGACGTGGCCCGAATCGCCCACCACATGGAGCCTCAGCACGAGGAGGTGGCGGCCGCGTACACCAAAGTGCTCGAGGACAAGCTCGTCGGGCTGATCGAGGCGGCCGTCAAGGACCTTCAGCCGGCGGACCTGGCGTATGCCGAGGGGAAGGCCACCTTCGCCATGAACCGGCGCGCGGTGCGTGGCAAGGCGTACACGATCAGCCCGAACCCCGCGGGCCCCGTCGACCACTCGGTGCCGGTCCTTGCCGTTCGGGATGCGAAGGGGCAGCTTCGGGCCGTGCTCTTCGGCTATGCGTGCCATAACACGACGCTGGCCATTTACCAGCTTAACGGCGACTACGCGGGCTTCGCCCAGATCGCGCTGGAGAAGGCCCACCCGGGCGTCACGGGGCTGTTCATGATCGGCTGCGGCGCCGACGCGAACCCGCAACCACGCGGCGAGGTCGCCCATGCCGAGCAGCACGGCAAGGCCCTGGCCGACGCGGTCGAAGCGGCCCTGGCGGGCAAGCAGACGCCGATCCAGGGCAAGCTCTCGGTGAAGTTCGACCGGGTCGATCTGCCGCTGGTCGCCCCCCCGACCGCCGCCGAATTGCGCGAACGGCTGAAGAGTTCCAACATCTATCAGCAGCGCTTGGCCAAGAAGCTCTTGGAGCGCTTGGACCGCGGCGAGTCGATCCCGGCCTCGTACCCTTATCCGGTGCAGGTGGTCCGCTTCGGCGACGACCTGGCCCTGGTGGCCCTGGCGGGCGAGGTGGTGGTCGATTACGCACTACGCCTGCGCAAGGAGTTCCCGGGGCAAAGGCTGTGGATCGCCGGCTACTCGAACGAGGTCTTCGCGTACATCCCCTCGGAGCGGGTGCTGGCCGAGGGCGGTTATGAGGCGGGCGACTCGGCCGTGTATTTCGGGCTGCACGGCCCGTTCCGGCCCGGGGTGGAGGACCGCATCGTTAGCCTGGTCAAGCGGCTCATGGGGCCGGCGGGTACTCGATGATCTCGATGTCCCGAAACAGCACGTGCATGACGCAGCCCGAGTGCATCTGAAGGGCAAAGTGTCCTTCGCGCCGGCCCTTGTCGCCCTTGATCTCGGCACTCTTGATGCCGTTGACGGTGACGGTCACGTCGCCGCCGCGAGCCTCGATGACCATCTCGTTCCATTGGTCGTCGCGGGTGTACGACTTCTCGGCCGCGTCGGTCGGCTTGACGACCCAGCCGCGGCCGTAGCTCTCGTAGATCCCGCCGACCCCGCTCTTGGTGCGGCCGACCTGCACTTGGAGGCCGTGGGCCTGGTCGGGCTGTTTGAAGATCGTGCGGATGTAGAATCCGCTGTCGCCCGAGAGGCACTTGAACTTGAACCGCACCTTGAAGTCCTTGAAGGTCTTGTCGCTGAACAACAGCCCGTAGAGTTTCTCGTTGTTCGCCCGGCCCACGAAGGCCCCATCCTCGACGGTCCACTTGCCGTCGCCCACCGGGTGCCAGCCCGCCAGCGTCTTGCCGTCCATGAGCGGCTTCCAACCCGACGGCGACTCGCCGGCCCAGACCTGGCCGGCAAACAGGACCACCACGATCAGCAACGAAGCAAGCGAAAGGCGACGGCGCATGGGAAGTACTCCTCAGGCAGGGTCGTAAGGGGGTGAGGCCCTTAGCGTAAATGCCCAGGCGCCGCGGGTCAAGATGGGCGGGATCGCCTGCACGTCGTCGCATCGGATGGCCGCACCCGGGCGAAGACGCCTTGCCGGACTGCTTGGAATGGGGACAATGACGTGGACGCGACCTGGGCCGGGTGCCCAGCCCGAGGTTGACCCGACGATTCGCCGCGATACCCCATGACCACCGGACTGAAGATCCCGCTCCACGAGAGCATATCCGGCCAACTCGTCTTCCTTGGAACCGGCACGTCGCACGGGGTGCCCATGATCGGCTGCGGCTGTCCGACCTGCACCAGCGTGAACCCCAAGAACCATCGCACGCGCTGCGCGGTGGCGATCGGCCTGCCCGGGGGGAACCTGCTCGTCGATACGCCGCCCGAGCTGAGGATCCAGCTTCTGCGCGAGCGGATTGGCGTGATTCACGCGGTGGTGTACACGCACGGGCACGCCGACCACCTTTTCGGACTGGACGACTTGCGCATCTTCCCTCGGTACTTGGGACACGAGGTGCCGATCTACTGCGAGCCGGAGGTCGAGAGGATCATCCGCAGCGCCTTCGCCTACGCGTTCGACCCCGCCGTGCAGGGCTTTCCAGCCGGCGGAGTGCCCAAACTCGCGTTCCGGCCGATCGACGACGCGCCGTTCGAGGTGTTGGGGGCGCGAGTGGTTCCGGTGCGGATGGTTCACGGTTGGGCCAGGGCCCTGGGCTTTCGCGTGGGCAACGTGGCCTATTGCACGGACACCAAGGAGATCACGCTCTCGGGCGCGGCATTGCTCGAAGGGCTCGATGTGCTGATCCTCGATGGTCTGCGGCACGAGCCGCACTCGACGCACTTGAGCATCCGCGAGGCGCTGGAAGTCGTTGCCCGACTCAAACCCCGAAAGACCTATCTGACCCACGTATCGCACCGTTTGGAGCACGAGGCGACCAATCGCCTATTACCCCCGGGAGTGGAACTGGCCTACGACGGCCTGCGCATCCCATTGACATAGCGATGTTGACCAGCGCGATGGATGTACGGAAGGACCTCGTGGATCGGCTTCGACCGCACGGGCAGGAGCACCTGGTGGCGTTTTGGGATTGTCTGGACGAGTCGCAGCGACGGTGGCTTGCCGCGGAAATCCGCGGCGTGGACCTGGCGCTGGTGACGCGCCTGTACCGCGACCCGGGCCGCCCGGACGCGATGCGCGACCTGGCCGATCGGGCTTCCTCGCCGCCCGCGATCCGCTTGGGCGATCGGCAGAAGCCTTTCCCGCCCGAGGCCGCGCGCCGTCGTGGCGAAGAGGCCCTGCGTGCCGGAAAGGTCGGCGCGATCCTTGTGGCCGGCGGCCAGGGCACCCGATTGGGTTTCGAGCACCCCAAGGGCATGTTCCCGATCGGGCCCGTCTCGAACAAGTCGCTGTTTCAGCTCCACGTCGAGAAGCTCCTGGCGGCGGCACGCCGCCACGGCGTGCGCATCCCGTTGTACCTGATGACCAGCCCGGCGACCCACGACGAAACGGTCGAGTACTTTGCCGCGCACCGCCGGTTCGGGCTGCCCGAGGACGATCTGCGCGTCTTCTGCCAGGGCACCATGCCGGCCGTCGATGCGGCCACGGGCCGGATCCTGCTCAGCGCCAGATGATCGGGGCGCTCGAGCAGG
>JANLFZ010000067.1:15697-17510 GCA_024653385.1 Thermoguttaceae bacterium
CTCGAGCGCCCCGATCATCTGGCGCTGAGCCCGGACGGGCATGGGGGCATGCTCGCCGCCCTGGCCCGATCGGGCGGCCTCGAGGACTGTCGGCGCCGCGGGATCGAGCATTTGTTCTATTTCCAGGTCGATAATCCGCTGGTCGAGGTGTGCGGGGCGGAGTTTTTGGGCTATCACCTCTTGGCCGGTTCGGAGATGACTACCCAGGTCGTCGCCAAACGATTTCCCCAGGAGAAGGTCGGCAACGTGTTGGCGGTGGACGGACGGCTTCGGGTGATCGAGTACAGCGACCTGCCCGACGACGTGGCCGAGCGCCGCGCGCCCGATGGTTCGCTGGCCATCTGGGCGGGGAGCATCGCGGTCCATGCATTCGATGTGGGGTTCCTCGAGCGCATGGCCCAGTCGGCCGAGGCCCTGCCGTTCCATCGGGCCAACAAAAAGGTGCCCTACGTGGACCCGGCGACCGGCCTGCGCGTCGAGCCCAAACAACCCAACGCCGTGAAGTTCGAGCGGTTCATCTTCGACCTCATGCCGTCGGCCCGAAACGCACTGGTCGTCGAGGTCGATCCGGCCGAGCACTTCGCGCCGGTCAAGAACGCCTCGGGCGAGCCCAGCGATACGCCCGAATCGGCCAAGGCCCAGATGGTCGCCGTGCATGCCGCGTGGCTGGCTCGAGCGGGGGTCGACGTGGCGCCCGGCGTGCCCGTCGAGATCAGTCCGCTTTTCGCGATGGACGCCAACGAGTTGGCCGGGAAACTGACGCCGGGCATGCGGATCACCTCGCCTACCTACTTTACCTGAACCGATCCGGAGGAACTGTTGCCATGTTGCACGCCGTGATCCTGGCCGGCGGCTCCGGCACACGGCTCTGGCCGGAAAGCCGGGCCGACCGGCCCAAACAACTGCTCGCGCTCCAGGGCGACCGCACCATGATCCAGGTGACGGTCGATCGTTTGGGCGATCTGGTGTCCCTGGATCGGATCCTCGTGGCGACCACCGGCGAGTTGGCGCCGAAGATCCACGAGCAACTGTCCCACTTGCCCCGCACGGCGATCCTGTGCGAGCCCTGCCCGCGGAACACGGCCCCATGTATCGGCCTGGCCGCGATCCGTCTGATGCGCGAGGATCCCGAGGCGATCATGGCGGTGATGCCGGCCGATCAGATCATTGCCCCGCCCGAGGTCTTCCAGGCGTCGATCCGTGCGGGGACGGCCCTGGTCGAAGCCGACCCTCGCCGGCTGGTCACCTATGGAATCCCACCGACCTACCCCGCAACGACCTACGGCTACATCGAGCGGGGCGAGCCACTGGATGCGGCGCCCCCCGGGGGCGCGGCGGCGTTTTGCGTGCGCCGGTTCCGCGAGAAGCCCGACCTCGAGACCGCGCGGCAATATCTGGAAAGCGGCACGTTTTATTGGAACTCGGGCATTTTTGTTTGGAAGGCCCGAACCATCCTCGAGGCCCTGGCCGAGTACCAGCCCGAGATCGCCTCGCGCCTGGAACGCATCGCGGCCGTGGCCGACCGCCCCGAGTTCGCCGAGGTCCTACAGCGCGAGTTCGCCGCCATGCCCAAGATCTCGATCGACTACGCGGTGATGGAACGCGCGTCGCCGGTAGTTGTGATCGAGGCCCCTTTCCAGTGGGATGATGTCGGCAGTTGGCTCGCGCTCGAACGCCACGCAACGCCCGACGAGAACCGCAATTGTCTCGCGGCATCGCACCATGTGGAGATCAATGCCACGGGCAACCTCGTGCGCGTGGCAGACCCCGAACACCTGGTCGTGCTGGCGGGCGTGCGGGATCTGGTCGTGGT
>JANLFZ010000689.1 GCA_024653385.1 Thermoguttaceae bacterium
CGGGGCCCTCGCTGGCGCGTCGGGTTGGTATGGGGCCCTCGCTGGCGCGTCGGGTTGGTATGGGGCCCTCGTGGGCGCGTCGGGTTCGCTGCATCCGTTTGCCCTCGCGGGCGCGTCGGGGTAGTATGGGGTACTTTACGACGAACTTCTCCCTCGGCCCGCTCCATGACCCACAGCGAACCACGGTATCTGGCTCCCTTTCATCCCAAGCAGGTCCCCCATTTCTTCACCGACGTGCTGGTGATCGGTGGCGGGTTGGCGGGATTTCGCGCCGCGTTGGCGGTCGATCCGCAGCTCTCGGTCCTCGTGGTCACCAAGGATACGCTTCAGCAGTCCAATAGTGCCTACGCCCAGGGCGGCATCGCCGTGGCCTGGGACCCCTCCGACTGTTTCGAGAGCCACGTGGCCGACACGATCGAGGCGGGCGGGCCGTTGTGCGATCGCGAGGTGGTCGAGCATGTCGTGCGCGAGGCCCCCAGGCGGGTTCGTGAACTGATCGAATGGGGTACGCGATTCGACAAGAGCGGCGACGCCCTGGCCTTGGCCCGCGAAGGCGGCCACGGCCACGACCGGATCGCCCACGCCTTGGGCGACGCGACGGGCAAGGAGGTCATGCGGGCCGTCATCGCCCGGGTGCAGGCCATGCCGAACATCGACGTGTGGGAGCACACCTTCACGATCGACCTCTTGACCCACGAGGGCCGATGCCGCGGCGCGCTGGTCTGGAACCGGCAGCACGGCAAGACGCTCGTGTGGGCCAAGCAGACGATCCTTTGCACCGGCGGCGCGGGCCAAATCTACCGCGAGACGACCAACCCCGACGTGGCCACCGGCGACGGCATGGCCGTCGCCTATCGCGCCGGGGCCGAGCTGCGCGACATGGAGTTCATGCAGTTCCATCCCACGGTGCTGTACATTGCCGGCAGCAGCCGCGACCTGATCACCGAGGCCATGCGCGGCGAGGGAGCGCACTTGGTCGACCGTTTCGGCCACCGCTTCATGCCCGACTACGACCCCCGGGCCGAGCTGGCGCCCCGCGACGTGGTAAGCTGGGCCATTGTCAGCCAGATGGAAAAGACGCGGCACCCGAACGTCTACTTGACGCTGACGCACCTCGATCCCGAGCGCGTCAGGGCCCGCTTTCCCGGCATCGCCGCGATCTGCGCGAAGTTCGACCTGGACATTACGCGCGACCGCATCCCGGTGCGCCCCGGGGCGCATTACATGATGGGTGGCGTGACCGTCGACCTCGAGGGCCGGACCACGCTGCCGGGCCTTTGGGCCGCCGGCGAGGTCACGTCCACCGGCCTGCACGGGGCCAACCGGCTCGCCTCGAACAGCCTGCTCGAAGCGATGGTCTACGGCGCCCACGCGGGCGAAGGGGCGTCGCGGGCGGCGCTGGCCATGAACGACTCGTTCCGCGCCCCGCCGCTGGCCAATCCCCCCTCGGCCCCCGCGCGCCAGGTGCTCGACCTGGCCGACATCCGCAATTCGCTCAAGAGCCTCATGTGGCGGAGCGTCGGCGTGCGGCGCGACGCCGAGGGCCTCAGCGAGGGCCTCGAGAATGTCGAGCACTGGTGCCGCTACGTGCTGGCCCAGCAGTTCTCGCGCCCGGCCGGCTGGGAACTCCAAAACATGCTCACCGTGTCGCGACTGATGATCCGCGCGGCGCTCGAGCGGACCGAAAGCCGCGGATCCCACGTGCGAACCGATTATCCCCAGCGCGACGACGCCCACTGGCTTCGCCATCTTGCGTTCCGGCGCGAGTAGACGCTCGGCGCGGCAAGCCGCCGGCGACGCGCTACGCCCCGTCGGGCCCTTGCGGCGTCTTTGGCCCCAGGGCGCCCGGGGACCGCGAGAGCGCCCGGGCGATGCGCCGGGGCAAGTCCGAGGTCTCCAGCGCCTCGATTCCCCCGGGCAGTGCGAGGCACCAGTTGGGACGCTGGCGCGCCGTGGTGCCGGGGAGGTTGGGGCGGTCCTCGACGCCCAAGGCGTCGTCCAGGCTGGCCGAGAGAACCAGCGAGGGCGCCTTGCCCAAGGCCTCGTAGGCCGCCGCGACGACTTGCGCGGGGGGCGTTCCTTCCGGGACGCCGGTCAGTGCCGCAAACCGGCGGCGCACCGCGCGCACCGCCTGCTCGTCGCCTACCCCGATCGCCTGTTGCTCGGCAAGATCGTGGCCGGTCCACAGGCCGGCCACCGTGGGCAGATCGTGGGTGGTGACCGCGGCGGTCGCCAGTTTGGGGTATTTCGCCGGTTTCCTCTT
>JANLFZ010000690.1:0-1539 GCA_024653385.1 Thermoguttaceae bacterium
GCCGTGGCTTGGCCCGACGGGCCACGGCCTTCACGGCCGTTCAGGGCGTGCCACCCGATCGGCTACATGGATTGGGACTCCAAGCCAGCGAACGCTGCGGCGTACTGGGTCGCATATGTGCTGAGCGCATTTCAAGAAGAGGAGGAACATGACGGCGATCCTGACCGGCAGGGCACTATCGTATTGGCGAGGTGCGATCGCAGTGAGGGAGGCGCGCTTCTCTACGTCGAACAGCTGGACGAATACGTAGGGGCTGACGAGCACGCACGTCTTGCGGCGCAGCGGGTGGCGGTGGTCCACGAGATCGGCCACCTCGTGGCCAACTCCGACGATGAGCTAGTCACACGCAGTCCCGATGAGCCCTATCGTTATACGGAGATTTACCTGAACTTGATCCGTTCCAACGCCAAACCAGCCGGGTAGCACTGTCTCGCCGCGGGGCTCGAAGGCAGCGCTTGCGGCGGCAATTGTACACAGGAGGCGCGTTCGCCATGTGGCGATTTATCATCGCATTCGCTCTTTGCTTGCCTGCTAATCATGCGCTCGCCATGCAGAGCCAACCGACATCGGCGCCACCCATTGAGGTGAAATTGCGTGTCTCCAAACCGCTGCACGTCTTGGGCGAACCCGTACGGCTGCACGTCGCTGTCACCAACCTTGGCGAGTCACCCTTGACCTTCCTGGAGCCGGAAGTTCGACATACAGAGCCAGAGATCCGGGTCTTGATTTCCCGCGACGGAAAGGAGTTCCGCCCGTATTGCCTGGGCATCTGCGCCTTCGCGATGCTGGTGCATAGGGTACGGACCCTACAGCCGGGCGAAGTGTGGCAGTGCCAGATGCGCGTACTGCACGACGCGCATCAGCCGGGCAACCTGGCGTTTCCCGAGGCTGGTGAGTATTGGGTGAAGGTCGTTTACCCCCTTTACCTCGGCAGCAATCCGCTCCGGCCCAGCGCCGTTTTCCGTAAGGAGTCCAACGTGGTTTGCTTGGACCTTCGGGAACCCGAAGGCGAAGAGGTTCCTCTCTGGAAGATCGTGCGTTCCCCGGCTATCTTGGCGTTTCTCCAGACCGGGCACTCTGGGAGGCATCCCAAGGTTCCGGCGGAGATGGTCGAGTTATTGCCCCATGCGCGTGGAATCGCCTATGAGACGCCCATCCGCTGGGCGTTGCGGGAATACCTCGCCCACGAGGCGCGGAGGATCGAGAGTTGGTGGAACGATCCGGTGCAACGCCAGACGCTGCAAGAGATCCGCACGGCACTGGGTGTTCCCAAGCTCGCCTTGTACTCGATCCCTGAGGAGAAGTACTACGAGATCCCCGTCGGCGGCGAGGCGGAGGGCGTCAAGGACCTTTTTCCGGAGGATCGGCGGCTCGATCGGACGGCTTCCCCAATGCCCCAAGCGCAGGGAGAGCCCGCCCTGGTGTACGACTTCAAGAGTCTCGACGTGAGCATCGATGGTGTCTCGAAGTCGCGCGGCGTGCCGTTGCGTCTGGCTGCCGAACTCGCCGGCAAGTACGAGACCGTAGGGAACGTGCGCG
>JANLFZ010000690.1:1549-2260 GCA_024653385.1 Thermoguttaceae bacterium
CTACATGCTGGTGCCCGCGCCGGAGGCCCGAAGCAACGCGAGGTGACGGCTTTTCCGAGGCGACGCCCTTCCCCACAACGGGAGGACTGGTCGAAGCATAACAGGCCATGCGAAGATCCTTGCACCCTCACTCCTTGAAGGGTCAGCACCAATCGTCGCGGGCCGCCGCCGGCCCGAAGGGCGACAGCCCTCGGGAACGGATGCGATCACCAGGCCGCTTGATCGTCATGGCACCGCGTGCCGCTCCGGCGGCTGGAGCGTTACGCGCACGCGCACCGGCATGGCCAAGGGCCCGGAAGCCCCGAAGCGAACCGCGTGCTCGCCTTGGGCCAGCGCGAGCGACTCGACCGCCTCGCCCGACCGCTCGGGCCCCGCAAGCGGCGGGCCGTAACGCGACGGAGGCTCGCCGGGCCAGAGCACGAGGTACTGGCCGGCCGCAAGCGTGCCCTTCCAGGCGAACCGCTTGCCGCCGACCTCGACCCAGGGATCGGCGAGCATCTGCCGGTCAAGCGTGCGCAGGGCCTTCACGTCGTCGATGCCGCAGGCCACCGCGGTCTTGCCCGGCAGCCCGTTGTAGTAGAACATGAGCGTCTTGACCTTGGCGTAGTCGATCGGGTCTTTCTCGGGCCGGGCAAGCTGCTGGTAGCGCCAGCCGGTATAGTTGTTCGAGACGTAGTAGTCCATGGCCTTGGAGCCGTCGGTCAGTTGGAG
>JANLFZ010000691.1:0-906 GCA_024653385.1 Thermoguttaceae bacterium
ACCCAAGGGCGCTTCGCTTCCTTGGGTTCCATAAGATTGCCCAACTTATTGTTTTGCAGGCCCTAAAGGAATAGGCTGCGCCAGGGCGGCCTTGCCCCAGCGTCGGCCTGCCAGGCTTCTGGCTGGGGCTCCGATGTCGCCTATCGTTTCGGCTTCGGGCGTGGTTGGGGAAGCGGTGGCGGGCAGGCCGCGGCTCGGTCCGGAGCTTGCCACGGCGTCTGGCCGCCGAGCTGGATGTGCTCGCGCAGGGCGGCCGACAACTCGAGCAGCACGGCTCGTTCTTTCCCCGCCAGATCGGTGGATTCCGCCGGGTCGCGTTGGAGATGGTAGAGTTCCCAGGCGGCAGTGGGACGATCTTGAATCAACTTCCACGGGCCGCGAATGAGGGCCTCGATCGTCTTGCCGCCAAACGCCGGTCCGCCCTCGCGGAGGACGAAATACAAGTCGCGGTGAGTCTCCCGCTGCGGGCGCCCGAGGAGCGTGGGAAGGAAGCTCAGGCCGTCGATGTCCGCGGGCGGAGTCACGCCGGCGGCCTCGCAGAGGGTGGGGAAAATGTCCATGGACAGGGCGACATGCGCGGTGCGCGTGTTCGGTTTGATCTTGCCCGGCCAGCGCGCCACCCCGGGCACGCGCAAACCGCCTTCGTAGAGGTGCGTCTTCCCGCTTCTCCAAGGGCCGTTGTTGGCCCCGAACGCGAGGAAACCGCCATTGTCGGACGTGAAGATCACCAGGGTGTTTTCCGCCAGTCGGAGGCGGTCGAGGGCCGCCACGACGCGTCCGATCCCGTCGTCGAGGTGCTCGATCAGCGCCACGAGTTTCGCCCGTTTCTCGTCGAGCCCCGGTTCGCGCTGGCGGACCTTGGCGAGCCATTCGGGCGGGGGTTGGATGGGGTCGTGCGGGGCGTTG
>JANLFZ010000691.1:916-2244 GCA_024653385.1 Thermoguttaceae bacterium
CCGGCGCGCTTTGCGGTCATGTTTGGCTCGCGCTGCTTCACCTTCTCCAGCCAGTCTTTCGGCGGCTGGATCGGGTCGTGCGGGGCGTTGTAGGCCAAGTAGAGGAAAAACGGACCGCCGACCTTGGAACGCTCCTCGAGGTAGTCGCACGCCCAAGTGGTGAAAAGCTCGGTCGCGTGTCCCCGGGGATCGATGACCTCCTCGTTGCGGCGCATGAAGTTGTGCCCACCCCGCAGATGCGTCCAATAGTCGTCCATCATGTCGCCGAGGAAGCCGTGGAAGAAGTCGAAGCCGCGTTCGGTGGGCGTGTTGGGCGACCGCAAGCCGAGGTGCCACTTTCCAACCAGGGCCGAATGATAGCCTGCCGGCTTGAGGGCCTGAGGCAGAAGCGTGGCCCGGGGCGAGAGATAGCCCCACGAGTCCGCCGGCGTGTGCCGGATGACGCCGGGAACGCCGACCCGATCGGGATAGCGGCCTGTCAGCAGCGCCGCCCGGGTCGGCGAACACGCACACGAGTTCGCGTAGAAGTTGTCGAAGGTCATCCCTTCGCGGCAGAGCCGATCGATGGCCGGCGTGCGCAGGTCCTTGGCGCCGAAGGCCGAACCGTCGCCCCGGCCCAGATCGTCCGCCAAAATCACCACGAGGTTGGGAGGCTGCGGAGCGGCAACCCCGGTCGCAACGGCCCAGCCCAGGACAAGCATGGGGAAAACACTGGCCATAGTAAAGGACCTTCCTTCGCTAGGAGCCTTATTCCAAGGCGGGAAAAGGAGACATCACCGGTCTTGGCAAACTGGAGAACCGATAATCCATGATGTCCCCCTTTTGGGCTCCGTGCGTGCAAGCACGCACGCGACGGCTACTTTGCGATCAACTCATCCTCGACGAACTCCGCGGCATTGGGGTTGGGCACGTGGAAGTAGATCGCCTCGCCGCCCGCGTCGGGGTACTCGGTCAGCACCAGTTCGAAGTCGGTCTTGGCCTGCGGATACCAAGCCCCGGGGCGCCAGGCGCGGACTTTGCACGCCAGTCCATCGGGGCGCACGGTGGCGTCGGGCAGAGGCCCTTCGAGGGTCTCCGGGGCGATCGTCAGCAGGCGCGGCTCGATCTGGGCCAGGTCCTTGTGGCGAGACCGGTTCAGGCAGTAGACCACCGGCCCTCGCATCACCGCCACCCGGCCCGACTGGGCGTTGCGCCCCTTGACCAGGCGGAAGGTCATGGGCAGATCCAGCTCGACCTTGTCGCCGGGGTTCCAGGTCCGCTCGATCGACACGAAAGTCCCCGGTTGCGGTGGTTTCTCGAGCGGCCGGCCGTTGACCGCCACCTTGGCC
>JANLFZ010000692.1 GCA_024653385.1 Thermoguttaceae bacterium
GGCGCGACATGGAGCGCCTTGCCCGAATTCGCGAGCAGCTCGGCATGGAGGTGGTCGGCTTCGCCTGCGATACGGGCGGCCCGCTCGTGGCCCCCGGGAGCGCCAAGCGGATTCTCGCGCCGCTGAAGGAGACGCTGGCAACGGCCCGAAAGCTCGGCTGCCGCCACATCATCGCCGCGGTGGGCAACGAACTGAAGGATATCCCCCGCGCCCAGCAGCACGCCAATTGCGTCGAGGCCTTCCGCGCCGCCGCTCCGTTGTGCGAGGATGCCGGCGTGACCCTGAGCATCGAAACGCTCAACGTGCTGGTCGACCACAAGGGCTACTACCTGGCCACCTCGGAAGAAGGTTTTCGGATGGTTGACGCGGTGGGCAGTCCCCGCGTCCGCCTGCTGTTCGACATCTACCACCAGCAGATCACCGAGGGCAATCTGATCGCCAACATCACGGCGAACCTCGGGAAGATCGCGCATTTCCACGTGGCCGACGTACCCGGCCGCCACCAGCCGGGCACGGGCGAGATCAACTACCTGAACGTCTTCCGCGCCATCGCCGCCAAGGGGTATACCGGCTTCCTCGGGTTGGAAATGTGGCCCACCGTGGACCACACGCAGGCCATCCGCGAGTCGATCTCGCTCTTGGCCCAGGCCACGGCCGGGCGCACGTAGCCAAGGCCGGGTTGCCAAGGCCAAACCGCACTCTGCCGGGAAGCCCGGTCCCCGTCCGTGAAGAGGTACTTTTCAAGTCGGTCGCGCGTGGGAAGTTGCCTGCGCGGCTTGGACCACGTATGATGGGCGGCGTTTGCCGAGTCCCCCAGACCCCCGGAGCTGCTACCATGCGAAGCCTCCTGTTGATGCTGGTTGCCGTCGGGTTCCTCGTTGCCGCGTCTTCCGCCTCCGCCGAGGTCACTGCCGAGAAGTCCGATCAGGGCGTGGTCGTCAAGATCGACGGCGCGTTGTTCACCGAGTATCTAACGAAGAGCGGCGCCAAGCCGATCCTCTGGCCCATCCTCGGCCCGACCGGCAAACCGATGACCCGGGCGTACCCGATGGGCGAAGCCCCCAACGAGAAAAAGGACCACATCCACCAGCGGTCGCTGTGGTTTACGCACGGGAGCGTCAACGGCGTGAGCTTCTGGGACGAGATGGGCAAGCACGGCACGATTGCCCATCGCAAGTTCGCCAAGATCGCCAGCGGGCCCGAGGCGGTCATCGTCGCCGAGAACGACTGGCTCGGTCCCGACGGCAAGAAGATCTGCGAGGACCGACGCACGCTGACCTTCGGCGTCCACGACTCGACCCGCTGGATCGACTTCGACATCACGCTCCTCGCCTCGAACGGCCCGGTGAAGTTCGGCGACACCAAGGAAGGGACCATGGGCATTCGCGTGGCCGAGACGATGAAGGTCGACGCCAAGAAGGGCGGCAAGATCGTCAACAGCGAAGGACTGACCGATGCGGCCGCCTGGGGCAAGCGGGCGGCCTGGGTCGATTACCACGGCCCGGTCGACGGCCAGACCGTGGGCATTGCCGTGCTCAACCATCCCGCGAGTTTCCGGTTTCCCACCTACTGGCACGTGCGGACCTACGGGCTGTTTGCCGCGAACCCGTTCGGCGTGAAGGACTTCACCGGCGGCAAGGGCGACGGCACGTTCACGCTGGACGAGGGCAAGTCGATCCGCCTGCGCTACCGGTTCTTGTTCCACAAGGGAGACGAGAAGGAAGGCAAGGTCGCCGAGGCGTTCGCCGAGTACGCGAAGACGAAGTGACCGGGCACGACCCCTCCCGCCGCGATTTTCTGAAGACGTTGGCCGCGGTTGCGGCCGCGGTGTTAGCGGGCGACGCACTCGGCGAACAGATCGCGAAGCGACGCGGCGTCGACTTTGCGCGGAGTGAGCGTCAGCCCGACTTGGGTGCTCTCGGTCGCGCTTCGCACGAGGCGGTCGAGAAGATCAAAGGGCGCGCCGGCGGGCAAGGGGACGCGGTCCGGCAGGCCGACCCCGCGAAGCAGTTCGACGACTATCTCGACGAACCGTTCCGCCTTTGCTCCGGGGGAGTGGCCGGGCAATCGGCACGCCTCGGCCAGGGCGGCGTACAGGTCGACGCACGGCGCGGCGTTGTAGCGGAGGTTGCGCGGGATGCTCACCGCCACGGCCGCGGCGTGCGGCACGCCGAGCACGGCGCCGAGGGCATGGGCCAGGGCGGTGAGCATCCCGCGCAACCTCCGCTACAACGCCGCGCCGTG
>JANLFZ010000693.1:0-1186 GCA_024653385.1 Thermoguttaceae bacterium
GAATCGGTTCGTGGAACTCCAGGGCAACGAGAACCAGTTCGCGGTGTTGGCCGACCTGCGTTGGCGGCGGCTGGAGGGTGCGGAGGTGCGGGGCACCATCCTCCAGCATCCGTTGTTCGACGAGCAACGCCCCGCCCCGCCCCAGGACGACTCGCCCGAACGCCACGCCGAGTTCGCCGATCGCCAGCGGCAGTACCACGCGCTGTTGACGCGGCTTCAGCACTACCGCTTGCCCGAAAACCAGTTCCCCCCGTCCGATCGCACGAGCGCGCAGTTCGACAACTACCGCGATCCGATCGCCCAATCGCCCGAAGGCCGCGCCTACGACAAGCGGTGGCTGGCCTCGATCGAGCCGGTCTCGGTCCGCGGCGAGGCCACGGGTTGGGTCGTCATTGTGCAAGAGTCGTACGACTCGGCGATCGGACCGGCGCTGGCCCGGCTGCGCCGCGGGCTGGTGGCCTACGGGCTGGCGGCCGCGGGCATGGTGCTCGTGGTGCTGGTCGGATTGTGGGTGCTGGCGATGCGGCTGTTGCGCGAGTCGGCCCCCTTGCGCGGACCGGCGCTGGCGGCCGACGGCGCCGGCCGCGAGGACGCTTCAACGACCAATTCCGCCAGATAGATCGCGGTCATCTCCTTGCCCGACGCGTCGCGCTCGTGGCTCGAATAGTACGAGACCAAGGCGCGGCCGGGGGCCAGCTCGACAAAGCCGGGGTACGAATTGTCGCCGCTGCTGGGAAGCTCCGCGAACTCGTGCAACCGGTCGCCCACCAGCCAGCAGAGCGAGGTCTTCGGCCCGGTCTCCTTGGTCATCTTGCGCCCGCCCACGAGATAGTGGTCGCCCCATTTCACCAACAGCGGCCCGCCGATGTAGCGGTCGAGGTCCTTGCGCTGCCATTGCGTGTACGGCGGGCTGGACCGCAGAAGTTGCGCGGCAGCGCTACCCCGTCGGCCAATGGCCAGGATGGAGCCGTCGGGCTCGAACAGAAACGCCGTCTCGTCGCCGGCCGTCTCCTGAAAGACCGCCCGCTTGCGCCAGACCAGCCCGTCGTCGCTCTCGAGCATCAGCGACTCGACCTCGCGGCCTTCCCCGCGGGGCGCGATGGCGAAGCCGGCCTTGCGCCGCCCGCAAAGGTACGCCTTCTCGCCAAACGCCGCGGCCCGCGGGGAAGGCCGCGAGGTCGAGTCG
>JANLFZ010000693.1:1196-2241 GCA_024653385.1 Thermoguttaceae bacterium
TGCTCGAAGGGACCTTCGAGCATCACGGGACTGTGCCACGAAACGCCGTCCTCCGACCATGCGGCATAGCCGAGGTGCTTGTTCAGATCATAGTCGTCGCTCGCAAGCGCCGTGCGCCCGCTGTACCACGTGCCGGTGTAGACGAAGAGCTTCTCGCGGAAGACCAGGAAGTGCGGGTCGCGCGTGTCGCGCTCCGCCACGCGAAAACGATGCACCTGACGCCACTGGCGCCCGTCGTCGCTGGCCAGGATGATGATCGATGCCGTGGGATGGACCATGTGGCCGTCCGGGCAACTACGAAACGTGAGATACAGCTTGCCCTTGAAACGAACCAAATCCGTGAAGGCGTTGTGCTCGCCGTTGTGAAATGCCCGGCGCACCGACTCGACTCGCACCTTGGGCAGCTTGGCATCGGCCGCGCTATCCGCCGCGAAAACACTCAAAGCCGTCAGCATGTCGGCGACAAACCACGCTAGGCCGTTACGAAGGACATTGTGCATTGTCAACCCTCCCGCCGGTCCTCATGAGGCGCGCCGAGCCAGGTCCCCAAGGACCCGCCTTGCGCCTCGGTGGCCGAATATCGGCCGGCCACGATCGACATTGTCGCACACGGCCGCCCGGCCATTCAACCCTGGCGGTCTCCCCCAGACGTTTGGAGATACATCGCAGCTAGCAGATGGCCCGCGCGGGGGGCGGACGGGGCGGCAGGAGGCTGACGCGGGCGGGAAGACCGAGGATCCGCAGCAATTCCTCGACCGGTAGCACCGTATAGGCGTCACCCAGGTAGATGACGACCGGGGCGCGTCCCAGCAAGTAGGGTGCGTGCTCTGCACGCACGCGATCGCTCCCACTGGAAAGGCCGCGCGGGCTTCGCGTGGGTGCAGAGCACCCACCCTGATATGGTTGGACCCGTCAAGGGTTGATTTTGGATTTCGTTTCGTACTACATCGGGACGTTTCCTCGGAGGGAGCGGAGAAGTCCATGGCGAGAAGGGCTGGCGACGGTGGATCAGCCTGATATTCGTGGATTGGTTACCGACATGACC
>JANLFZ010000694.1 GCA_024653385.1 Thermoguttaceae bacterium
CATCGAACAAAGCCATCGTGCGCCGGCGGCGTTCGCGCCGCTACGGCGTGCTGAAGATCTGACCGGCCGAGACGGGCCGGTTCGCAGGCCAATGGGAACCATGTCGCAACGGGCGGACGACCGAGCATGAGCAGATCACTGAAAAAAGGGCCCTTCGTCGATCACAAGCTTTTCCTCAAGGTGGAGAAGCTCAACGAGGCGGGCCGGAAAGAGCCCATCAAGACCTGGGCCCGGGCGTGCACCATCGTGCCCGAGTTCGTCGGCCACACGTTTTTGGTCCATAACGGCAAGCAGCACCTGAAAGTGTTCGTGACCGAGGAGATGGTCGGGCATCGGCTGGGCGAGTTCGCGCCGACCCGGACCTTCCGCGGCCACGGCGGCAAGGGGAAGAAATAGGCGCAAGACAAGGGAACCTGACCATGGGATACCAAGCCGTACATCGGTTCGCGCGGATCAGCGCCCGAAAAGTCCGCCCCCTGGCCGACCTGGTCCGCGGACAGTTCGCCGATGACGCGCTGAACATCCTCCGCTACCAGCCGCACCGCGGCGCCCGGATGCTCGAAAAGGTCATCCGCAGCGCCCTGGCCAACGCGGAGGACCGCCGGGCGCCGAACTTGAACGCCCTCATGATCGTCGATGTCCGCGTCGATGGCGGCCCGATGTTCAAGCGGCTTCAACCCAAGGCGCGGGGAATGGCCTCGATCATCAAGCGGAGGATGTCGCACATCCGCGTGGAACTGGAATAGACGTATGGGCCAGAAAGTCAATCCGATCGGGTTTCGCACCGGCGTGATGACCGGCTGGAAGAGCCGGTGGTACGCCTCGAAGCAGGAATTCGCCGAGCTGCTCGTCGAGGATCAGAAGATCCGCAACTTCATCAAGAAGCGGACGGATTCGTCGGGCAAACCCATGTACCCGATGATCGCCAAGATCGAGATCGAGCGCACCCGCGACGAGGTCAAGGTCGTGCTCCACTCCGCCCGGCCCGGCGTGCTGATCGGGCGCAAGGGGGAGCGGGTCGAGGAACTCCAGAACGACCTGCAGAACCTGATCGGCCGCCGCGTGAACATCAAGATCGAGGAGATCACCCGGCCCGAACTCGTGGCCCAACTCGTCGCCGAAGACATCGCCGAGCAACTGAGCAAGCGGGCCAGCTTCCGTCGCACCATGAAGCGGGCCCTCGACCAGACCATGGAGGCGGGCGCCAAGGGAATCAAGATCCAGTTGGCCGGCCGCCTCGGCGGCGCCGAGATGTCGCGCCGCGAAAAGGCCATCGCCGGGTCGATGCCGCTGAGCACGCTGCGGGCCAAGATCGACTACGGCTTTGCCGAGGCGTGGATCGCCCAAGGCCATCTCGGCGTCCAGGTCTGGATCAATCAAGGCACGTACGAGGAGCAAACCGATGGCGCTGATGCCCAAACGGGTCAAGCACCGAAAAAGCCAAAGAGGGCGTATAAAAGGTAAGGCGACGCGCGGCAACCGGGTCGTGTTCGGCGACTATGGTCTCCAAGCGACCCAGGGCGGCTGGATCAGCGCGCAGACCATCGAGGCCGGCCGTATCGCCGCCCAGCAGTACCTGCGCACCGAGGGCCGCCTGTACATTCGCGTGTTCCCCCACAAGCCGATCACGTCGATTCCCTTGGAAACGCGCATGGGCAAAGGCAAGGGCGAACCGGAGTACTGGGCCGCGGTGGTCAAGCCGGGCAACGTGTTGTTCGAGATCGGCGGCGTCTCCGAAGAGGCGGCGCGGCTCTGCTTCACGCGCCTGGCCCACAAGATGCCGGTCAAGGTCCGCTTCCTCCGCAGACGCCCCGTCTGATTTGCGAACGAACGAGTTAGGTTATGGCGAAAGTCAAGGTGTCGGAACTGCGGGACATGAGCGACGAGCAGTTGGCGCTGACGCTCAAGGAGGCCCGGGAGAACCTCTTCCGGTTGCGGCTCCAGGCGGAGACCGAGCGGCTCGATGCCCCCAGCGAACTGAAGAAGCACCGCCGGCTGATCGCCCGCGTGCATACGATCCAGCGCGAGCGCGAGTTGAAGGCCGCTCGCGCCGCGGCGCAGAACCCCCAGGCGCCGCAAAGCTGAGCGGAGGAACCCCAACATGCCAAGACGAGTGGCCGTGGGCATTGTGACTGGCGACAAGACCGCCAAGACGCGTCGCGTCGAGATCGCCCGGCTGGTGCGCCACCCCAAGTACGGCAAGACGCTCCGCCACCGGACCGTCTGCTACGTCCACGA
>JANLFZ010000695.1:0-1791 GCA_024653385.1 Thermoguttaceae bacterium
TGGCCCGGGTAATGGCCTGGCGGATCCACCAGGTGGCGTAGGTCGAGAACTTGTAGCCGCGGGCGCACTCGAACTTGTCGACGGCCCGCATCAGGCCGGTGTTCCCCTCCTGAATCAGGTCGAGGAAGCTCAGTCCCCGGTTGCGGTAGCGCTTGGCGATCGACACGACCAGGCGCAGGTTGCCGGCCGAGAGGGTCCGCTTGGCAGCATCGTATTCGCGCTGCAACTCCTCGGTCTTCTCGATGCGGCGGCGAAGCGTCCGGGGACTCTCGAAGGTGGCCTTCATCAGGTAGTGGAGTTCGCGGCGAATCGCCGAGGCGCGCGCCATGTCGCGGTGCCGGCGGGCCTCCATCAGGTCGGCGTGAAGTTGCGTCATCTGCGCCGAGATCTGCTGGAGCTTCTCCAACAAGGGCTGAAGCCGTTGGGTCCGCAGCCCGAGTTCCTCGATCAGACGCACGGCTTTGTTCCGGCGGCAGACCAGGCGTTTCCAGGCCTCGCGGCGTTCGCGGAGCGGCCGGCGAGTCGAAATCGCCGTGCGGAAGTCCTCGCGGTTCTTCTCCAGAAGGTGTTTGAGCGTCCGGAGATTCGGTTCCAAGAGGCCCATGATGTGCCGCTTGCCCCGAATGTTGGTCACCGAGACCTCCACGGTCCGGTCAAGACGAAGCCGGCCATCGCGGACCTTCTCCAAGAGATGGACCGCCGCCCGAAGGACGTAGTCGGTCGCCAGCATGTTCTGCCGAAACCGGGTGCGGGTGCGCTCGATCCGTCGGGCCGCGGCGATCTCTTCCTTGCGGGTCAACAGGGGGATTTCGCCCATCTGCATCAGATAGATGCGCACCGGATCGTCGATGTGGTCGTCCGCGCCGGTGCAAGCGTACTCGCCGTCCTCGCTGAAATCCTCCGGGTCGGAAAACTCGGGCTCGAGAATCTCCTCGTCGGCCAACACCGGTTCGTCGAAGTCCAACAGATCGTCGTCGTCCAGACCCGCGACCGGCAATTTGCCGCGATGGTTGGCCTTTCCAATGACTTCTCCGTTGGCGGTCTTCACGGATGGATTCCTGCGGGCGGGTCGGGTCTTGGCTCGTGACAAGGCGTGATCCTCGGAACGGCAAGGGATGCACATCAGACTGCTCTGCCGCAAGGTCAAAATGCATGTCGAGTGCCGTTGCACTCGACCGCGAGCCGCGCACCACGCGCAACTCACGTCAGGCAAAACAGTTGAGATGCTGGCAACGGCTTGACGAGCCGCCCCGAGCACGAGTACATGGTGAAAGCGGTCAACAAATCGTGCGGCGCGTTGTCGAGATTGCGAAACAACGGACGTGGTCGATCACTAGGGTCGCCTTGCAGAGTCGTGGCGATCCGTTCCGGTTCCGATGCGCCGTTCCATTGCGGCTGTCATCCGGAGAACGCCCCTCCGCGACAACCGGCTGCACGGCCAACCGCGCACCCCCAACACACGGATACGCGCTTGCGACGGTCGGTTGCCACTGCGAGAGAGCCTCCGATGGTGAGTTCCCTGCAAGCCCCTTTAAGATAGCAATGCTAGCGATGCTGTCAACAAGCCAAACGGGATAGAATCGGCGAAATGTGCAAGATTCAAGGAATAGTGCGAGATTGATAGGTAAATAACACTACAGGGTGGTCTTATCATACGCAGAAAGGCGAACGAGAACCTCGTTTCCGTAGCCGACGAAGCTCAATAGGGGGGTTCGTGATCTCCTCGTCGCGACTCGCTGCCCGTTTTCGATTTCGTCCAGCTTCGGTAGAATGGGCGTTTCGGTTGGCGCG
>JANLFZ010000695.1:1801-2236 GCA_024653385.1 Thermoguttaceae bacterium
ATCGACGAGACCCATGGCAAGCAAAGGCAAGAAGAAAAAGGCCGAGGTCGTCTTTCTCGTTTGCGAAGAGAGCGGCGACTACAACTACACCTTGCGACGTAAGCCGGGTGGCGAAAAACTGAAACTCTCGAAATACTGCCCCCGGCTCCGCAAGCACACGATCCATACCGAGAAGAAGAAGTAACTCGGCAATGGCCAAGCGGTGGCGGATCCACGCGCACGAGCCCGATCGTATCCGATCCCTACAACAGGCGGCTGGTATCCCCTCGGTGGTCGCGGAACTGCTCATTTGCCGAGGGTTGGACGATCCGTCCAAGGCCAGGCAGTTCCTTGATCCGAAGCTGGCCGATCTCAGAACGCCCGACCAACTCCCTGGCTGTGTCCTGGCCGCCGATCAAATTCACGAGGCCATCCGAGCGGGTCAGCGAATTGCCA
>JANLFZ010000696.1 GCA_024653385.1 Thermoguttaceae bacterium
GACCGATCGGTCGGTCGACCGGCGGCACCAGACGATCGGAAGGCTCCGTGGGCTCGGGCGTGGGTGCGACCGATGGGTTGGCCGCGATCGCCGCTTCGAGCCGCGCCGCGGCGCGGTCGGCCTCGTGAATGAGATGCTCGAGCACGCGAATCTTGCTGTCCAACTGGGCGGCCAATTGCCGCGCCATGTCGTGCATTTCGACTTCCCAGTTGACCATCGGAGTCGGCGCACCGAGCGTGGGGCCGGGAGGGGAATAGGCCGTTCGCTCGGGCGGGGCCAGCGATGGCCGCGCGCCGGTGGTCCGGGCGTAGTAGCGCTGGGTTCGTAGCAAGACGAGTGCGATCGTCAGGACCAACGCCCCCAGGAACACGAGCGTCGGCATGCCCGGCAGTTCGGCGAACGGCGACATCCTCGGAGCATCCTTGCGCAATAACTCCGCCCGCTGAGCCCCCTCTCCCATCCCGGACCGCGAAAACGCGAACGTTACCGTGGGGTCGGGGCGATCGCGGTGCCGGCGCGGCGGGCCGCACGGACGTCGTCCGGCTCGGCGGGCCCTTGGGGCGAGACCCGCTCGGCCTTCGAACGCGGCGCGCGCGTCACGCCGGCAAGGTAGTTGTCGATGGTGGCCGCCTCTTGGATCTCCTGGAAGTGGTTGGCCATCGCCAGCCGGAGCTTCTTCTCGCGGATGTCTTCGTAGATGAGATCGCGGACCTTGGCGAAATCGACCGGCTGGGGGGTGGTTCGGCCCAAGCACAACAGCACGACGTACTTGTCGGCGCCGACTTGGATGATGCCCGACAACTCGCCCGGCTTCAGGTTGAACGCCTCTTTTTCCAAGACCGGCTGGCCGCCGTGCATCTGGATCGGCGGGACCTCGCCCTTCATGATCCGGTTGTTCGCCTCGCACGAGTACTGCTCGGCCAGGCGGCCAAAATACTCCTCGGTGGGGTTATCGCGGGCCTTGGCCCACACCTCCTGCGCACGCCGCAGATTGTCGAGGATGATCGCACGGCACCGAACCCGCGGCCCGTAGTTCGCCTCGTACCCCTTCTTGAGGTCCTCGTCGGTTACCTGGACTGTGTGCTCGACGAGCTTCTTCAGCGCCAGCGAGGGCCACACCACGTCGCGCCGGTAGACCTCGACGGTAACCCCCTGCTGCTCGGTGACGAGCTTGAGCCAGTTGGCCACGTCGGGGCTGCCATCGTCCTTGGGTTTGAGCATGGTGGCGGCCATCCGGGCGATTTCCTGGTCGATCTCGGCCTCGGTCACCGTCACGTTCTTCTTGCGGCAGGCCTGTTCGAGCAGGCGGCGGTTGATCGTTCCCTCGAGCACCTCCTCGCCGTACCGTTCGATGCACCGTTCGGCCAGTTCGCGGATCGTCACCTGATTGCCGTTGATCAGCGCGGCCACGCCCGGCATCTGCCGGCTCAGCTCGGGATCGTTGAGCACGTTCTGCACCTTGGCCGCTTCTTTCAGGCCCTGAAAGGTCTCGCCGGCCACCTCGCGGAGCTTGCGGTCTTCGACCAGTTTTTCCAATTGCGGCTTGACTTTCTCGAACGGGATGTTCTGGGCAGGAATGAGTTCCTCGCGCTGGAGGATGACAAACTGCCCGGCCACGGGAATCACCTCGGAGACTTCGCCATCCTTCAGCGAAAACGCTGCCTGCTCGATCCTCTTGTCGCCGACGTGCTTGCGGATCGGCTGGATCATGCCCTTGAGGCTCGCGCTGGTGGGGTCCTCGGAGTAGGTCTTGGCCAGATTGCCGAACTCGGCGGGGTTGGCCGCCGCTTGCGCCCGCACCTTCTGGGCCTTCTGAAGATCGGAACACGCGATCAGCCGGGCCTTGACGGCCGGACCGTAGAGCGACTCGAACTCGGCCACCAACTCCTCCTGGGTGGTCTGGAGCCGCGATCCGGCCAGCTTCTTCAAGGCCAGCATGGGCCAGATGATGTCGCTGGCGTACTGGGCGGGCTTGATGCCCCGCTCCTGCTTGAGCATCTTCAGCCACTGATCGACCGGCAGGCCGAACCGTTTGGCCATGCGCTCGATCTCGGCGTTGACCTCCTCCGTGGTCACCGAGATGCCGTTCTTCTGGCATTCGAGCATGATCAGGTATTTGTGCTGAAGCGCTTCGAGCACCTGCTGGCCGTAGTGGCGCAGGCACTCCTTGGCCAGTTCTTCGCGGGTGATGTCTTCTCCGTTGACCGTCGCGACGATCTTGAGCGGCGCCG
>JANLFZ010000697.1 GCA_024653385.1 Thermoguttaceae bacterium
ATTCTCCTTGCGAAGAAAGTCGTTGAACGGACTGGCGAACGCTACGAATGGCGAATGGCGGCCAGACCAAAGCCCCGCCGCCCTCGTTGGCAAGAGAACCCCAGCGGCAACGTCCGAAGGAGCAGAATCTAGCGATCAGTATAGCCGCCCTCATGCGCGACGCAAGAGGGCGCTTGCGTGTCGTCGCGGAATTCGCGGCATTAGTTTTTGGGGGCGGCCACACGCCGAACTCCGTCGCATGGCACGTCCTGAACGGCCGTGAAGGGCGTGGCCCGTCGGGCCAAACCACGGCCATCGCTGCGCTCCGGCCGTGCCACCCGACCGCACTCTAACAGGTTGTAGGCCGGCGTGCCAGTCTGAGTAGCGCAGACGCACACACGACACGGCGACGGGCCGAACGACGCGCGCAACAACATTGTCTACCGGTCTACCGGAACACCGCCGGTTATGATACCGAGAACGAGGCGTGTGACGGCTCTTGGGATCCGAGGAGGAGACCGGCTGTGGATTTGACGACAGCACTGGACGAAATCGCATCATGGCCCCCCCGAGATGCAGATCGAGTTGGTTGAGCAGGTCTGGGATCGGCTCGCGCACTCGGGTTGGCGTCCGGCGTTGAGCGACGAGCAGAAGGCCGAGATCGACCGCCGTTTGGAGGCCCACGCGGCCAATCCAAACGACGTCGTCACGTGGGATGCCGTGGTGGAGTCGCTGACTACGGCTTGTACAGCCGCTCGATGACGATCGGGTCCTCGCGCAGCGCCGGGTTGATCAGGCACGGCGGCTCGGCGACCAGCGTCTCGGAAATCGCTTCGACGCCTTCGGCAGGCAGCTTGTCGCGCCACGCCAGGTCGAACTGGAACTCCATCACCCCGGGGCTATCGCCCACGAAGTTCGTGTACCACAGGCTGTTGTAGAGCATCGCGAGCACGCGGTGGGTGGCCGCCGGCGGGGTCGAGCGCCGGGCCAGTAGCTGCTGCGAGCCGAAGGTCACCAGCGGGGCGTCGCGGCTTATCCAGATCCAGTGGCCCGCGGGCGTGGCGTAATGGACCCAGCCGTCGATGGCGAAATAGTCGCGGCACGTGCCCGGAAGCTGGTCCGCATAGGGCACGAACGGCACGCCGCCGCACGAGGTCCGCGGCATGGTGCCCTCGCACGGAAGCGCAAAGGCCACGTAGAACGCCTCGGGCCCCTCGTACGAAAGGCGGTTATAGCGCAAGGTCAAGCGCGCTCGGGGCTCGCGCTTCCAGACCTCCAATTGCCGCACCGCCCAGGCGAGCCGCGGGTGGCGAAGCCATTGCGTGAAGACGATCGTATGGGCGTTTTCCGCGGTCGCGGTCTTTTCTTCTCCCGTGGCGACGACCTCTTCGAGTTGCTCCTTGCGCAGCTTCTCGCGCTGCGCGTTGCCGGCGCCCCAGATTTCCTTGGCCCGCCACCGCGGGGCAAATCCCTTGACCGTCACCGAGACGAAATCGCCCAGACCCGGCAGGAACAGCGGCTTGGGCATCGTGGGCCACTTGACCGACGCGGGCCAGCCGTGCTCGTCGGTCTGGACCGTCGGATTCGTACCCGGTCGGACCGGCGCCGTCGACGGGTCGCGCAGCAGCTTCATCCGGCGGATCGAATGTCCGTCAAGGCGTTCGACCCAGAACCTGGCCACCTGGCGCGGGGCGTTGTCGGGGAACGTGGCCGCAGTGTTCTCGCGGGTCAGTTCGGCCGGGCCGGCCGGCGGGGTGAAGGGCCGCAGGCCCGGCTCGAACTCCAGCGCTAGACGCTGGCCGGTCGCCGTGTCCTCGACCGAGCGATAGTCCTCGCGCAGTGCCGTGGCCGGCATCCGTATCCAGCCGCTGTAAGGCAGCCTGGTCGGGTTTGCGACGAAGAGCCCCTCGCCTTCGCGCACCAGGCGTGTGCGCATGCGCTGCGAGAGCAGCCACTCGGCCCGGACCATGGGCCGGTAGGCCAAGGCGGCCTTCTCGTTGAACTGGCCCAACGTGTCGAGACTGTAGGGCAGGGCCACGCTGTTGCTCGAGCCCCAGGTGTGTTCGTCGAACAGGCAAAGGTCCTTGCGCATGGAATCGACGGCCTGCCGGGCGCGGGCGTCCATCGGGCCCCAGGCGGGCGACTCGGCCGCGGCCAGCAGCCGCTTGGCCAGCCGGCTGGCCGCCACCTCGCGTGGAGCCGAGGCCGTGCCGTTGGCCCACCAGTCGGTCCACTCGCCTTCGT
>JANLFZ010000698.1 GCA_024653385.1 Thermoguttaceae bacterium
TTGCGCTTCCTTGCTCTCTCATGTTTGCCCAACTTATTGTTTTACAGGCCCTAAGTCGTTTACTTCTGTTGCGCCAACTCCCCGTGCGGCAGAAGCGCCTCGATCATTTGCGCGAGCAGTTCCAGCGGAAGGCCGACGACGTTCGATTCGCTCCCTTCCACCACATGGACCCAGCCCAAGCCGTCCTGGTATCCGAATGCGCCGGCCTTGCCGCGCCAAGCGCCGCTAGCGAGACAATCGTCGATTTGATGATCCGTCAGTCGGTCCATCCGGAGGACCGTGCGTTCCACCCTGACGACCGGGCTCCCGCCTGGCTTCAACCAGAGGCACAGCCCGCTGTACACGTGGTGCCTGCGCCCCCGCAGGGTTTCGAGCATTCGCCTGGCCTCGGCTGCGTCGGCGGGCTTGCCAAGGATCGTTCCATCGCATTCGGCCACCGTGTCGCATCCCAGCACGAGACCGGTGTCGATCCGGGCAGCCACGTCCGCGGCCTTCTGAAGCGCGAGTCTGGCCACCAGTTCGGCCGGTTCCTCCTCATCGTTCACACGCTCCTCGAATTCCTCCCGGGGCGGGATGACCTCGAACACGTATCCGGCCTCCGCGAGCAATTCCCTCCGACGGGGTGAACGGCTGGCGAGGATCAGACGTGGTCGCTCGATCGATGGAACTGGCTTCTCGCGCAACTCGTTCAATCGCGCACCCTCCGGCAGAATGGTCAATTGGGTTCGAGACCGGCGCAAACCATTCGGGAATTCTAACGGCTCGGACGGTACGCGCCACCGTCGTCCTTGGGCAGGCCGGTCGGTCTCCGGGTTCGTGGAATGGCCCGTAAGGGGCATGGCCAGACGCCACGGAAGTGTGGGCTCCCCATCCGCACTGCCGCCATTTCTCGGCTTTACACGGTTCGGCCCATTGGAGTATCTTGCCGTCGCGTGAGTATGTCCCAAGAGGACGCCGAGAACCAGCCAACGTCGGCACAGGCTCCGAGTGATCGTGCCGACGCGCAACGCGATCGCCGCGCACCAGCGCCCACCTTGGCAGGGAGGCCTTATGAAACGAACCATGCTCCAACGGCTGGCAAACCTGGCCGCAGCAATCGTCTTGGTCGGGGTGATCGGCGAACCGGGGCTTGCCGAGGAGTTCCGAGTCGAAAACAAGATCTACGTGGGGGGAGAGAAAGAGCCCCGCACCGAAAGCACGACCATCTTCCACGAAGGACTGGTCTACGACTATCTCCAGCGACCGGCCGAGGTGACCATCTTCGACAAGGGACGCCGCCGATTCGTGCTGCTCGATCCGAACCGGCGGGTGAAGACCGAGATTTCGGCCGACGAAGTCAGCGCGCTGAACAAGAACCTTTACGACTGGGCTGCCTCGCAGTCGGATCCCTATGTGAAATTCCTGGCCAATCCGAAGTTCGACGAGGAGTTCGACGAGGCGACCGGCGAATTGCGGTTCACCAGTCCCTGGTTGACCTACCGAGTCGTCATGTCCGATCCGCAGAGCGAGGCCATCGCCCGGCAGTACCGCGAGTTCTCCGACTGGTACACCCTGTTGAACACGCGGATCAATCCGGGCTCGAAACTGCCGTTTGCGCGATTGATCGTCAACGAGGCCCTGGAGAAACGGAGCCGACTGCCCAAGGAGGTCCATCTGACCATGCGGGCCAAGCGGGGCTTGCCGTTCCAGAAGATCACGGTCCGCAGCGAGCACCATTTCGTGCGCACGCTGGTCCAGTCGGACCGCGACCGCATCAAGCAGTCCGACGAGTTCGTGGGCATGTTCAGGCCCGTGGACTTCCAGGAGTACCAGAAGGTGGGAGAGTAGGGGGGCCTCGCGCGGACGGCCTCACGGGACCGCCGTGCCGCCGTAGGTGCTGGCCGAGGCGCTTGGGTACTTCACCTTGAGGATCAGCCACTTGCGGCCGTTCTTCTTCGCGGCCTGGTCGGCGGCGAACGCACGCAGCCGGGTGAAGAACCGCGGCTCGACCTCGATGCATCCGTGGGTGAAGCCCTTGGTCGAGTCGTGGAGGTAGAACCCGCCGCGATGCCTGGCCCTCGGGTTGCTAATGTACAGCGCGTTCAGCCGCACCCGGTTCTTCCCCCAATTCGGGGCCTCGTACAGTTTGCCGTCGGGCCCGGGCATGGCATCGAGGCTCTGAATGCCCTGCGCTGCGTCGAGCTGCCCGCGTGGTCAATGTGGCTCGCGGGCAGC
>JANLFZ010000068.1 GCA_024653385.1 Thermoguttaceae bacterium
GAGTAGAGCCGTCTGGCCATCGAGGCGATCCGACGCGGTGCCACGGCGGGTCGGCGCGACGGCACCTCGACGTCGAGCCAGCGCACGCCATGCCGGATCAGCTCGTCCAACAAGGTGCGTTGATCTCCCATCGCGTCCAGGAAAGGCTCCAACACCCGACGATATCCCATCTGATACCCCGCTCGCCACGCATCACCCCAGCGGTCCCAATGCGGCGGACTACCGATCGGCCGGCCCAAGACCACCTCGTACCGGTCCAAGGGGAGCCACAGCCGACGGAGTTCGCCGATCGACAAGTCGCAATGCTCGTCGGCAAAGAACACGACCGACTTGCTGCTTTGCCGATAGGCTGTCTGGAGCGCGGCGACGCGCCCCAGCGGCGTCGGGTGGCGGATCACACGGAGTTGTGGGTATCGGCCCACGAGGTCGTCGGCAACCTCGATCGTGGCGTCACACGAGCAGTCGTCCACCACCACGAGTTCCACTTCACGCGCCAGTTCAGCGAGCGTCTCCAACCACTCCCAAACCGTGGTAGCCAATGTCGCCTCGATGTTGCGGACGGGAAGCAGAGCGGAAAGCGAGCGTTCCACGGGCTCTCCTCGTTGTTCAATGGTTGGCAACCGGACGCTGGTAGTAAGTGTCGGCTGCCATTGGAGAACCGCTTCAGGACCGGCTTGCGGCGATGGCTTGCGCGGCCGATGCAGAAAACGCCAGTCGTCGCGGCCGTTCCGAATGGTCGGGCTGGCGCGGGCGAATGTGCCGCAGCCGTCGGGTCGGAACACACCCCGGCAACCGCGATCTTGAGAACAAGCGGTCCAACCCGACGCGGAGAAACCCTTTGGTGGGATCCCGGCCCCTACGGAACTACTGCACCTAGCCGAATCCTGGGGGAATGGCTATTCTAAAGGGCTGTCCCACGTGGTCGAGCCCCACCCCGGTGGTCGGACCTCGGACCGTTTCCTCAGAAAACCGTCATCCAGCTAAGTCGATTCCATGGCCGAGCCTGTTTCACCAAAGCCCGAGGGACCGGATTTCAGCAAGGGGGATGGCTTGCTTCCGGCCATCGCCCAGGACGCCCAAACCGGCGAAGTCCTGATGCTGGCCTACATGAATGCCGAGAGTTTTGCCGAGACGCTTGCCACGGGCCGGGCGGTGTATTTCAGCCGTAGTCGCAAGAAACTATGGCGCAAGGGTGAGGAGAGCGGCCACGTGCAACGGGTCCGCGCCGTGTACCTCGACTGCGACGCCGACACGATCTTGCTGAAGGTCGAGCAAGTCGGCGGCGCCGCATGCCATACCGGCTACAAGAGTTGCTTCTATCGCCAAGTCACGCCGGAGGGGCTCAAAATCGTAAGCCAGCGTGTGTTCGACCCGGAAGAGGTCTACCGAAAGTAGTTCGTTGGGAGAGTTGCCAAGCCACCATGTCACCGATTCTCAAGCTCGGGATTCCCGCCGGAAGTCTTCAAGAGGCGACCGCCGATCTGTTCCGCCGCGCCGGTTATAAGATCACGTACACGTCGCGCAGCTATTACCCGAACATCGACGACGACGAGATCGAGTGCCTGTTGATCCGCGCGCAGGAAATGGCGCGGTACGTCGAGGACGGGGTGCTCGACGCGGGGCTGACCGGCCACGACTGGATTCTGGAGACGGGAGCGGATGTGCACGAGGTGGCCGAATTGATCTTCTCGAAAGTCAGCCGTCGCCCGGTCCGCTGGGTATTGTGCGTTCCCGAGGATTCCCCCATCCGGACCGTGCAAGACCTCCAGGGAAAACGGATTGCCACCGAGGCGGTCGGTCTGACCACCCGGTACCTGGCCCAGCACGGGGTCACCGCCAAGGTCGAGTTCAGTTGGGGCGCCACCGAGGTCAAGCCGCCTCGGCTGGCCGACGCGATCGTCGAGGTCACCGAGACCGGCAGTTCGCTGCGGGCGAACAACCTCCGGATTGTCGACGAGGTGCTCAAGAGCACCACGCGGTTCATCGCCAACCACCAGGCGTACGCCGATCCTTGGAAGCGGCAGAAGATCGACGATATTGTGCTGATGCTGCGCGGGGCCATGGCGGCCGAGGGCAAGGTCGGGCTGATGATGAACGTGCCGCGGGATCGTCTTGCGGAGGTGCTGGCCCTGCTTCCGGCCCTCCAGAATCCCACGGTTTCCGACCTGGCCGATCGGAACTGGGTCGACGTGAACACGATTGTCGACGAGGTGCTGGTGCGCCGGTTGATCCCGCGTCTGAAGACCGCCGGCGCCCGGGGCATCGTCGAGTACCCGTTGACCAAGATCATCGACTAGGCACCGCGTCGCCACCGGTCAGGAGCCCGTTGCCATGCGTCCGGAAGCCAGGCTTTCGCAGTTGGGATTGCAGCTTCCGCCGGTCTCGAAGCCCAAGGGACTCTACCGGCCGGTACTTGTCTTGGGGAACCTGGCGCACACGTCGGGTCATCTTCCGGTCCGGCCCGACGGCACTCTGGTGAGCGGCCGCGTGGGCGTCGAATTGGACCAAGAGGCGGCCGCGGCGGCCGCGCGGCTGGCGGGGCTTTGCATTCTGGCATCGCTCCGGGCCGAGTTGGGCAGCCTCGACCGGGTACGCCGCGTGGTGAAGGTCTTCGGCATGGTGCAGTGCGATGCCGACTTCCGTGCCCAGCCCGCCGTCATCAACGGGGCCAGCGAACTTCTGGCCGAGGTCTTCGGCGCGGAGTGCGGCATCGGCGTTCGCAGCGCCGTGGGCGTGGCCGCGCTGCCGTTGGGCGCGGCCGTGGAAATCGAGGCCGTCTTCGAGATCGACGCATGAACGACCGCGTAACGACCGTCGACTCGCTGCGCGAGCGGGTCGAACAATTCGTCGCCTCCCGCGACTGGCATCAGTTCCACACCCCGAAGAACCTGGCCATGTCGCTGGCCATCGAGGCCGCGGAGCTGATGGAGCACTTCCAATGGCTCACCCCCGAGCAGTCGCGTGCCGCGGCCGGCGATCCCGAGAGGCTTCCCGGGATCGCCGACGAGTTGGCCGACGTGCTCTGCTACGTTCTGGCCCTGGCCAACGAATTGCATCTCGATCTATCGTCGGCGTTCGAGCGGAAGATGGCCAAGAACGAAGCGAAATACCCGGCCGAGCAGTACCGCGGCGTGTTCGGGCCCGACGATCCCAACGTCCGTTGACCCGCCGCCAGGCTGCGTTCGTGGGGCCCGTCAGAAACCGGTTCCCGCCAGCGCGACCACGTTCTCCTTGGGGATCTCGACGGTCCCCTTCTCGAAATCCTCGGCGGTCGGCTTGAGGGTGAGGTTGTAGACCGCGGGATTCTTGGCGGGATCGACCATCATCTCGTCCCAGAAGACCTGTTTGCCGGTATAGGCCGAGATCCGGCCGAGCACGGCCGCGGCGGTCGATTCAGCCACGTCGCGGGCCTCGCTGTGCGGCTGGCCTCGGTTCACGTAATATAGCGTGTCGATCTGCTCCTGGTGGTGGCTGGCCTTGCCCTGGGGAAGGCCGGCCGGAATGGGCGATTGCCGGGGCTTGGGATAGTCGCTTCCGTTGGAGCGTCCCTTTTCGTACACGAAGTCGTGGCCGACCCAGTTCCAGCACTCGTTCACCTGGCGGCACATCGAATGGATGTGCAGCCCGTCACCGTAATCGAAATCGACGCTGAAGAAGTCGTACATGTCGCCCGCGCAGCGTCGCGCCCGCTGACCGAACCCCACGGCGCTTACCGGCGGACGGCCGCAGAACCAGTTGGCCACGTCG
The DNA here is from genome assembly GCA_024653385.1 of Thermoguttaceae bacterium. Classification (GTDB taxonomy): domain Bacteria; phylum Planctomycetota; class Planctomycetia; order Pirellulales; family Thermoguttaceae; genus JANLFZ01. Next base: position 3,748 of record JANLFZ010000068.1, read on the forward strand.
ATGTTGTGGACGTGCTGTTCGACGAGATGGTCGCCCGACAGCGCCACCCAGTTCTGCCAGGTGCGGACCAGGTCGTCGGCGGTCTTGGGGTTGATGGGCCGGGTGGAGAACATCGAGGCGATGCAGAACGACACCCGCCCCGCGTAGAGTTTGCCCAGGGCCTTCTCCACGGCCAGCGCCTGGTGGGTCAGGCGGAAGCTCCAGTCGTGGCGCATTTCGGTGCCGGCGGTGATCACGAGTCCTTTCTTCAGGGCCTCCTCGCCCGCCGCGATCACCTGGCGGCAACCCGGGGGATCGACCGCGACGGGCTTTTCGATGAACACGTGCTTGCCCGCCCGAACCGCCGCCGCCAATTGCCGGGGCCGGAACAGCGGGGCGGCCGCGATCAAGACGATCTGGACGTCGGTTTCGAGGAGATCGAGATAGCTTTTCGGCCCGCCGAAGCAGCGGGATTCGGGCACGTCATAGCGTTTGCCCGATCGCACCGCCCGATCCTTGAAGTAATCGGCCATGGCGGTCACCTGGACCTCGAACCCGAGCACTCTGGCCGCTTCGAGGGCGTCGGCCACGGCCCCGTTGCCGCGCCCGCCGCATCCGACCAGCCCGATCTTGAACCGCTTGCCGGTCCCTTTGGCCTGGGCCCCGAGAATCGCCGGCGCGGCCACGGCCGCGCCCAGTCCTGCCGTGGCCCGCACGAAATCGCGTCGAGACAGTCCCGCATGTCGATTCATGGTCCGTTCCTCCCAAGGTAGAGCTGAAACCCGTGGCCACGCCGCAACCCACGGCAGGCCGCATGGCCGGACTCCAGTATACCGGCCGCCCCGAGCAACCGCGACCGCGCGGCACGCGCGCAGGGCGTCAGTCGATGGGCAACAGACCGCGTCCCTTGGGCATCCACTTGCAGAGCAGAATGCCGCCGAAATACAGAAACGTCAGCGGCAACGCCAAGAGCGACATGCTCCACGGATCGGGTGGCGTGAACACCGCGGCCAGCACGAAGACCACCAGAATCGCCACGCGCCAGTACGCGACGTACGTCTGCACCGTCGTGATCCCGATCCGCTCCAGGAACAGCATCACCAACGGCAACTGGAAACAGATCCCGAACCCCAGGGGAAGCATCAGCACGAAACCGAGCCACTCGCTGATGCGCAGGTCCGGCGTGATGCCCAACCAGCGATTGAACCGGAAAAGGAACCCCAACACCGGCCCGAACACGAAGAAGTACGCCACGAGCACGCCGAGCAGGAACAAGCCGATGCTGAACGGCAAGTAGATGTTCACGTAGCGTTTTTCGTGGGGATACAACCCGGCCGCCACGAAGGTCCAGATCTGATAGAAAACCCACGGGCACGCGATGATCGCCCCCACCAGGAGCGACCCCTGCAAGTAGATCATGAACCCTTCGTGCGGCTTGAGCCCCTTGGGTTGGATCCGCGCGTCCTCGCGCACGGGGTGCCACAAGAGGATGGGGGTCAACTCGGCGGCTGGGTCCGACGCGGGACCCCCGGAACTGGCCTCGCCGGCCGGTTGAGCATCCTTGAACACCTCGGGGTAGCGGCTTCGCAAGGCCGCCACCAGGCTCGGCAGGCTGATGTAGCGCTCCTCGACGAGCATCTCTCTGCCGTAGATCAAGTCGCGGTAATAGTCCCACTCGCCGGGCACCGCCCCGTCCGCCAGGGCCTTCTTGACCTGATCCTCCGAGTCGGCCTGGTAATAGCTGGTCAGCGACTTTGCCAAGGGAGCATTGATGACTTCAACCACCCAGCCGCCGACGAACAGCCCAATGATGACGCCCCCCAGAAGCCCGAGGACTGCCTTGAACAGGCAGCGACGCAACTCTTCGAGGTGTTCCCCAAAGGTCATCGTCGAGTCTTTGAAGATGTCCTCGTCGTATTCGTATTTGGATCGGTGCATCGGTCACATGGGGGGATAAGGCCGCCCGGCAGATCAAAACACTTCGGGCCGATCGGTATAGTATACTCGTTCCTTCTCGACTGCGGATGGTGCAAGACGCGCTATGAGCAAACTCTACCCATTGCGCCTAACGCCTGTCTACAAGAGATACCTATGGGGTGGGAGGCGGTTTGAAACGGTCCTCGGCAGGGTATTGGGTCCCGGCAACGACTATGCCGAATCATGGGAGGTATCGGACCACCCGGCAGGACCAAGCGCGATCGAAAGCGGTCCCCTCGCAGGGTGTCCGCTAGGCGACTTGGTCCGCGACTGTGGGGAAGAACTGCTCGGGATGCACCATCCCCAACCGCGATTTCCCCTCCTGCTGAAGTATCTTGATGCCCAATCGCGACTATCCGTCCAGGTACATCCAGACGACGAATTCGCGCGTCGCATGGCCTCGGGCGATCCAGGCAAGAGCGAGGCCTGGGTGGTTGTGGATGCCAAACCCGGCAGCGTACTGTGGGCGGGCTTGGCCCAGTCGGTGGATCGGGCGACGTTACGCGAGGCGGTCGAGCAAGGAAATATCGATCGCTATCTCCACCGCTGCGAGGCTCGGCTTGGCGATTGCTTCTTCCTTCCGGCCGGCACGGTTCACGCGTTGGGCGAGGGACTACTCGTTGCCGAGATCCAATCTCCCAGCGATACGACGTTTCGGCTCTACGATTGGGGTCGGGTCGACGCCGAGGGCAGGCCCCGCCCCCTGCACATCGAGCAGGCCCTGGCCGCGCTACGCTTGCCTCAAGGGCCGGTGACGCCTCAACAGCCCAACCCGATCGGTCCCGACGGTCGGCACCGGCTGGTCGAGTGCGAGAAGTTCGTGCTCGATCGATGGATTCTCTCATCGCCCTGCGCGCTGGGCGGAGACGACCGGTGCCATACGCTGACGGTCTTGGAGGGCCAAGCGCACGTCGAAGGCGACGCCTCGGCCGAGCCGCTTGGCCGAGGCCGCTCGATGGTTCTTCCGGCGGTGGTCGGAACGGTTCGAATCGCCCCGCTAGCGTCCGACGCCGTTGTTCTGCTCGACGCGTTCTTGCCGTAACGACCCGCAAAACCATGAGATTGGCCAACTTGCGTCATCGAATCCAGCCATCGGTGAAGGGAAGACATGGAGAGGGCGATCGCCTCGCGCCGATGGTCGTTTGAGGCGAAAGGACTTGCGAACCGAGGGGGACTCGCCTTCTTGGATCGGATAGCGCGGGCTATAATCGCGCCTCCCGTCCCGGACCAGGCCCAAGGAGAAACGGTCGTGAACACGCTAACGCGGCTGGCCGCAATTGCCGTGCTGGGGGGGATTGTGACGGGGTGCGCCAGCCTTCGCGGACCGAACTGGTTGCACCCGGGCCCAGCCGCCTACCAGCAGAAGCAGGCGGAGCGTTTCGACCCGTATCCCGATCCGGATATCGGCCCGGAGGTCGTCGGTTCGCGCCCCCGCGAGTACCAGAAGCCCCGCCCGGAACCCGAACGGGCGCGGTGGACGTTGCCCTTGTTCGCGCGGTAGGCACTTCTCATTTCGGCTGCGGTCGGTCACAATGCGCTGGGCCGGATCGTCGGCGATCCGGTCACCCTAGCGGAGGTTCCATGAGTGCCATGCCGCGCCGTCGCAAGTCACGGCCGTTTTCCCGAGGCGGTTCGCCGCGCAAAGTCTCTTCTAGTTCAGAAGGGGAGCGCCTTCAGAAAGTCCTGGCCGCGGCCGGCTTGGGCAGCCGGCGCCAGTGCGAAGAGCTGATCCGGACAGGTCGGGTGGAAGTCGATCGCCGCGTGGTCACCGAGTTGGGGACGCGCGTGGACCCCACGCGGCAGGAAATCCGCGTCGATGGCGACTTGCTCCGCCAACCCGAACGCCTCTACTTCGCCGTCAATAAACCCTCCGGTGTCGTTTCGACCAATCGCGACCCCGCGGGCCGGCGCCGCGTGATCGATCTGGTGCCGACGCGGGGGCACGAGCGGTTGTTTTCTGTCGGCCGCTTGGACCTGTACAGCGAGGGGCTCATCCTGGTCACCAACGATGGCGAGTTGGCCAACCGCCTGACCCATCCCCGATACGAAGTCGAGAAGACCTACCGGGTGCTCGTTGCCGGGAGCCCTTCGCGCGAGGTGCTTGACCAGCTACGGCGCGGCGTTCACTTGGCGGAAGGCGTGGCGCGGGCAAGCCGCATCGAGGTCAAGAAGCAACTCAAGCAGAGCACCGTGCTGGAGATCACGCTGAAGGAAGGGAAGAACCGCGAGATCCGGCGGATCCTCGCGCGCGTGGGCCATAAGGTCCTTCGGTTGTTACGCATTTCAGTCGGTCCGATCCGGCTGGGCAAACTGCCGCCCGGGGCATGCCGGAGGCTCTCGCGTGCCGAAGTCGACGCACTCTGGAAAGCCGCCCGCTAGTGGTTCCCCAGCCCCTGCCCCCACCCACATCCACGACGCCCATGTTGGAGCCACCGAGCCGACCTAGCTTCGCCGATCACGCCTGGCACGGCGTGGTGCCGATCGAAGAGAACCGGCCCATCGCGCGGGACATGTACCGGATCCGGTTTCGGTGTCCCGAGATCGCTCGTTCGATCGTGCCGGGACAATTCGTCATGCTCCGTCTGCCTGGGACCGACGATCCGCTCTTGGGGCGCCCCTTGGCGCTGTACGACACGGTGCGCGACGCGGCGCGCGGCGCCGTGGGCCTCGACTTGGTTTACCAGGCGGTGGGCAAGATGACGCGGCGCCTAGCGCAGATCGCCGCCGGGGATTCGTTGGAAACATGGGGGCCCTTGGGCAACGGCTTTCCCCCCGCCGAGTCAGCGCACGTGGTCATGGTCGCCGGCGGCATCGGGTACACGCCGTTTCTGGCGCTGGCTGCCGAGTCTCTCGGGCTGCGAAGTTACGGCGATCCGCCGCGCCGGGTACCGCGCGCGGAGCGGGTGACCCTGTGCCTTGGCGCGAGGTCGGCCGACTACCTGCCACCCACCGACGAGTTCCGGCACGCCGGCGTCGACGTGCTCACGAGCACGGACGACGGATCGGCCGGGCACCACGGCCCAGTCACGGACCTGGTGGGGCAGGCCGTTGCCCACGGGCCACATCCGTGCCGGATCGTGGCGTGCGGACCCGAGGCGATGATGCACCGCACGGCGCGGATCGCCCGCGAGCTTGGCATCCCCTGCCAGGTCTCGCTGGAATCGCCCATGGCCTGCGGGATCGGCGTGTGCTTCAGTTGCGTGGCCAAGGTCCGCGCGGCTTCGGGCGGTTGGGATTACCGGCGCACCTGCGTCGAAGGCCCGGTGTTCGACGCCGAGTCGATCGAGTTCGAGTGAATCGCGCAGTCTGTCTTGCGTGGGATGGTCCAAGGCGAAAGGTACGACGACATGGCTGGAATGGCTCGCCCCCTCGGCGCAGGGATCTTGGCGTGGCTGATGGGACTGGCGTGGCTCGTGCCTGGCGTCTTGGGCGCCGAGACGCAGGCCAAGCCGCCCCGATGGTTCGCGTACCGGTGCCCCTACGGCGTGTTCGAGGCCGAAACGATCAAGCGTTTCGCCGAGGCCGGGGTCAACGTCATCCATATTTCTCCGTTGAACACGCTTTCCTCGTTGGGGCTGCCGTACAGCCCGTACCCGCCGAGTTGGATCGGGCCGGGCATGTACGACTTCGCTCCGGTGGACCGGTACATTGCCGACGTGCTTGAAGCCAATCCGCGCGCCCGCCTGATCTGCGCGATCGACTTGAATACGCCCGTCTGGTGGCCGCGCTCGCTGTGGTCCGTGCGACGGGTCGACAGTTTTTGCGAGTTGGGCAGGGTGGCGGCCAGCGATGAGTGGCGCAAGGAGACCCGCGACTACTTGCAGGCGTTCTTGAAGCACACCGAGTCGCGCCATGCCGCGTCGATTGTCGGATACACGTTGTTCTGCGGCATGACGCTCGAATGGCAGGACCAGAGTTTCGGCCAGGAGAGCCCCAGCAAACGCGCGGCCTGGCGCGCCTGGAGCACCGGGCGCGGGCTGCCCGATCCGGTCGATATTCCGGCCGCGTCGGTGCGCGAGCACGTGTCGCACGGGTTCTTCCGCGACCCGGTGCGCGACCGGTTGGCGATCGAGTATTGGCGCTTCAGCAATTGGCTCATCGGCGACACGATCCTCTATTTCGCCGGTGCGGCCCAAGAGGTCGTCCGACACCGCGTTCCCCTGGGGGTGTTCTACGGCTACCTTTGGGAACACGCCATCCCAGGCCGCATGCCCTACGAGGGACACCTGGATTTCGACCGGGTCTATCGGTCCGGGCTGTTGGACTTCATCACGGCGCCGGGCACGTACCACGACCGCGGCCTGGGCGGGGCCAGCGGCTACATGATGTGCCTGGGTTCCCTCGCGTCGCGAGGCAAGGGGTTCATTCAAGAAATCGACCATCGAACGCCCTCGGCGCGGTCCGTAACCCTGCTCGGCAAGCCCATTCCCGGTCACGAATCGGGGTTCTTGGACGACGACGCGGCCATTGCCGGGCTGCGGCGGGAATTCGCCATGGCGCTGGTCCATCGCACGTCGCTGTGGTGGTGCAATCTGTTCGGGCACTGGTACGACAGCCCCCGGATCATGGCCGCCATTGCCCAGATGCGGGCGCTATGGGATCAGTATGCCGCTGACGAGGACCAAAGCGCCGCCGAGGTGGCGGTGCTGGCCGATGCCGAGAGCATGTATTACGTCGATGGCCGCTCCCCGCTCATCGGCCAGTTTCTGTTTCGGCAGCGATTCGGGCTCGGCCGGATGGGGGCCCCGTACGACGTGTATTCCCTGGCCGACCTGCCCGAACTCGACCTCTCGCGATACAAGCTGGTCTTGCTGCCGAATCTCTTCGTCATCGACGGCGTGCGGCGGCAATGGCTGCGCGAGAAGGTCTGTACCGGAGGCAAGACGGTCGTCTGGGTTTACGCGCCGGGAATCATCGCCGACGGCAAGTACGACCCGGCCCACGTGAAGGCCCTGACCGGCACTGCCTGGGGAACCACGACCCTCTCGACGCAGGCCATGGACGGATGGACCTCGGTGTTCGCGCCCGAACCGAATCTCTCGGCCGGCGTCCTGCGCGAACTGGCGCGCAAGGCCGGGGTGCACATCTACACCGAAACGGACGAACCCCTTTACGCCAGCACAAGGTTCGTCGCCCTGCACACGGCATCGGGGGGCAAACGGACCGTGACCCTGCCCGGAATGTCCAAGCGGGTGCGCGAGCTGTTCAGCGGGCGCGTCGTGGCCGAGAACGCATCGCGCTTTGAAGACGAACTGCCCGCGCCGGCCACGGCCCTCTACTTGCTGGAATCCCCCTGACCGCGGGGATTGCCGGTTCAGCCTTCTCGGCCCACGGCGCGGGCACTGCGGCGGGTCCCCCTGGCAAAAAGATCAGCCTTGAGCCTGTGCCTTAACCGGTTTGGGCAAGGCCGCCTTCATCTTGGCGGCCAAACGCGATTTCAGGCGTGCCGCCGCATTCCGGTGGATCGCCCCCTTGGCGGCCGCTTGGTCGAGTTTCTTGGCTGCCTGAGCGAACTCGGCCCGGGCTTGGTCGGCGTTCCCCTCTTGAAGGGCATCCTCGACCTTGCGGCACTGGGTCTTCACGGCGCGCTTGATAGCCCGGTTGCGCTGCCGACGCACGATGCTCTGGCGCAGGCGCTTGGCGGCACTCTTGATGTTCGGCATGGTTTTGGGGATTAAGGCTGACTTGGGGAGTTAGGGGTTGCCGAGAAACCCGTTGCGCATCACGCCTGGGGTGGTTCCTCGGTGCCGGCATCGTCCTCGGCCGGCGTTTCCGCGGACTTCGCTTCCCCAGCATTCTTCCGAAGCCGGGCGATCTTGTCTAGTAGAGCCGACACATCCTTGTAGCTGAAGTCCAACCCCGCCAAGGTGGAAAGATAGCGGTCGGCCGTGTCCAGGTCCTTCAGCGCCAGGGCGAGTTTGCCGGCCAGGTGGAGGGCCTTCTTCTTGTTGACCGCGTCGCGGTCGGGGATCTCTTGCACGGCCGTCTCGTAGTGCCGCATGGCCAGCGAGTACTGCTTGATGGCCTGGAAGCACTGGCCCAGCGCCAGCATGCAGAGGCCCTTGCGTTTGGGATCGTTCTGCGCCTGCTGGTACTCGGAAATCGCTTCTTTATACTGGCCGACCAATTGGTAGCGGACGGCCAGGTCGAACTTGTAGGCGAGGTTGTTCGGGAATCGCTCGACCCGGTTCTTGCAGAACTCGAGGTCCTTCTCGAAGAGCTGTTGCTTGATCTGCTCGGCCTTGCGTTGGTCCTCGGGCCGCCCGGTCTGCTCCGCCTTCTTCTCGGCCTCGGCCAGTTGCTGGCGGAGGTGGCGCAATTGAGCGTCTTCCCAACGCTCGCGGATCTCGGGGTTATTGTCGGAGGCCTCGAAGGCGCGCCGGAGGACATCCTCGGCCTTGGCGAACTGATCGTCGCGCAGGTAGAGGTCGGCCAGCTCGACGTATTTCGACATGTCGCTGGGATTGCGGCGGATCTCGCGCTGGAGCCGCTGTTCGGGGGTCAATTCGCCGCCGTCGGCCGCCCCGCCCTTGGCGACCTTCGTGCCCCCGGCGTCGCCGTCGTATTTCCCTTCATTGATGGCCTTCTCGACGGTCAGGCTGGCAATCGCGCGTGCGGCCTCTTCGTCGCCGGGAATGGCCTGCTCGACGCGGTGCCAGCAGGCGATTGCCTGATCGAACAACTTGCGCCGTCCCAAGGCGCGCCCGCAGGTGCGATTGATGTTTGGGTCCTTCGGGTCGGCGTCCAGCGCCAAGCGGAGGTAGACCAACTGGGCGTCGTACAGCTCGAGTTCCTCGCACGCCGCGGCCAGCGCGGTCAGCGTGCCGACGTCCCAGGGGTTGAGCTTGAGGATCTCCAGCCCGCTCTTGAACAGACTGCCCCAATCCTTCTGAAGGCTGGCCTTCTTGACCATGCCCTTGGAGCCGAGGACCTTCATGAAGGCCAGTTTGTCGCCCTTCTTGTTGTTGTTATACTTCTGCTTGAGATTGCCGAGAAACCCCTGTACGTACAGCAAGTTGCCCGGATCGCCCAACACGCATTGCGTGAAGAGTTCCGTCGCGTAGTCGTAGTTCTCTTGGCGCATCTGCAAGTTGGCGTGTTCATAGCACTTTTGCAGGCGTTTGCGCTGCGCGGGGGTGGGCGGCTGGGGGAACCGGCCTTCGTCGGGCGTGGTCGGAGAGGTGTTTTCTTGGGAGGACATGGGTGGAACCGATCGCGCGTTAAAGCCCTGGAGCGAGGAAGACGGTCCTACCGTGCGGGGCCGGCCTCGTCCTTGCCGGACAGACTAGCAACACGGTACTCATTCTAACACCCTGATGCGCCAACACAACGGTCTGCCTCGGAACTCGTCGGCCCAGCCCTGCCCCGGCAAGGTGTTTTTCGTCGGCGCCGGGCCCGGCGATCCCGGCCTGGTGACCCTCCGCGGCGTCCACTGCCTGCGCCAAGCCGATCTGGTTCTGTACGACTACCTGGTCAACGCCCTTGTCCTGAGGCACTCCCCCCCAAGTGCCGAGATGGTCGGGTTGGGTCACCACGCCACCAAGACAATCGACCAAGAGGCAATCAACCGCCTCATGATTGAAGCGGCCTGGGCCGGCAAGACCGTCGTCCGGCTTAAGGGGGGGGATCCCATGGTCTTCGGGCGTTCGGCGGAGGAGATCCAAGCCATCGAGTCCGCGGGAGTTCCGTTCGAGATCGTCCCCGGCGTGACCGCCGCGACCGCTGCGGCAGCCTACACCGGGATTTCGATCACGCATGCCGATTACTCTTCGGCCGTGGCATTGGTCACCGGCCAAGAGAGGCATTCCAAGGGCGCCCCGCCATTGGATTACGCGGCTCTGGCGCGATTTCCCGGTACCGTGGTGTTCTATATGGGTGTGACATCGGCTGCCCGGTGGAGCCAAGCGATGCTCCGGGAGGGCAAGCCGGCCGAAACCCCCGTGGCCATCGTGCGCCGCTGCTCGTGGACCGATCAATCGACCTATCGTTGCACCTTGGCCACCGTGGCCGAGACGATTGCCGCGGAGAACATTCGGCCGCCGGCGGTGATCCTCGTCGGCGAAGTGGTCGCCCACGCCGGGCGAGATTCGTGGTTTACCCAGCGCCCATTGTTCGGGCAGCGAATCCTCGTGACCCGGCCCCGCCAGCAAGTCGAGGCCTTTGCCGACCTGTTGGCGGACTACGGCGCGGAAGTGCTGGTCCAGCCCGCCATCGAGATCGCCGACCCCCACGATTGGACCCCGGTCGATCGCGCCCTCGGTCGATTGGACGAATACGACTGGGTCGTCTTCTCCAGCGCCAACGGGGTCAACCGGTTCCTCGATCGGTTGCCGCGGTTGGGCCGGGACCTTCGGGCCCTGGCCCCGGTGAAGCTGGCAGCCATTGGTCCGGGAACGGCCGAGGCGCTGGCCGCCTATCGACTTCGCGCGGACCTGGTTCCCGAGCAGTATCGAGCCGAAGCCCTGGCCGAGGCCCTGGTCGAGCAGGCGCCCGGCCGACGCTTCCTCCTGGTTCGGGCGAGTCGGGGGCGCGAAGTCCTGGCCGAGCGCCTGGCCGCGGCCGGAGGGGCCGTCGAGCAAGTCGTGGCCTATCAAAGCCTCGATGTCGCCCAGCCGGATCCCGACATTGCGGCAGCGCTGCGCGACGGCCGGATCGACTGGATCACGGTGACCAGTTCGGCAATCGCCAAGTCGCTGGGGAGACTCTTCGGCGACGACTTGCGCCGCGCCAAACTGGCAAGCATCAGCCCGATCACTTCCGAAACGCTACGCTCCTTGGGGTATGCGCCGGCCGTGGAAGCGACCGAATACACCATGAACGGGCTTGCCGCGGCCATCCTCGCTTCGGTCGTCACCTGAGTTGTTCCCGCAGGGTCGACCAACTGAGGTAGCCGAGAATCGCGGCGACGACGATAAACCCGACGCAGGTCACCATCCCCAAGCCGCCGAACGGAGTGCCGGTCGCCAAGTCGAGTCCGAACAGGGCCAGCAAGAGCACGGCGACGACTAGGCCAACGATGCACAACGCTTTCGGCATGGAAGCGGTCCCCAAGGCTGTCCCACGGTCGGATGCCATTCCTAGTATAGTTCGACCACTACGGCGTCTCTACTCTGTGGGTGAAAAACGGCATGTGACGCCGACGACCGACAGTGAGCCCTGATGGTATTCGATCCCGGCCCGATTGCAAGGGGAAAGAACCGCCTAATCACTACAGCCAACCCAATCGGCTCTTTCCTCCGGTGGCGACAGGTCGCCTCTTGTCCTCGCAAACCGGTTTCAACCTCGAATCCGGCCCTGTCACGGCGTCCTCATGACGCACTAGCCCGTCAGTGGGGTGATTACCCCTCATCGAGAGGTGGACTATGAACGCAAGGGCATGCAAGAAAAGCCAAATCAGACTGGAAACGCCACTGCCGAGTCTGTCCCGCCAAAGCGATGAGGGTCGGCTAGAAGACGTTATCACATCAAGCATTCCGTTTTGTCGCGGTCGTCGCTGGGCAGCTTGACTTTGGCTCCCGGCCGCCGCATGATGCCCTCATGGGATTCCAGTGGTTCCTTCGAAGCCTGTTTCGGAGCGTGGCCGAGGCCCGGATGCGCCAGGAGGTGGCCAAGGCCGCCCGCGAACATATTGCCCAGGCCGCTCAAACGGTTGCCGACCAGGCGCATTCGATTCCCAAGCCCTGCCATGCCGCGGTGATCTTCGCGCTTGCGAGCGAGTCGGGTGGGCTGGAGGACCTGATGACCGACCTGGTGACGGTCCGGGCTCAGGGGTTCACCTTGCGCTTGGGCGAACTACACAGCCGGCGGGTGGTGGTGGCGATTTCGGGGACAGGTCCGAAGCCAGCGGCCCACGCCACCGACGCGGTGCTGTGCGGCCACCATCCGCCGTTGGTCGTCTCGGCCGGTTTTTGCGGCGGGCTGGATCCGCGATTGCGGCGTCACGACCTGGTCATGGCCGAGCGGATTGTCGATCTGGAGGGCCGCGAGCTGGACGTGCCCAAGAGCCTCGATCTTTCGGCCTTGCGCCTGCCTGGCCGGCCGCATGTCGGCCGGATCGTCTCGGCCGACGCGCTGGTGCGGCGCCCGGCGGACAAGCGGGCGTTGGGTCAACGGTGCGGGGCGTTGGCCGTCGACCTGGAGAGCCACGCGGTGGCGGAAGTCTGTCGCCAGGCGGGGATCCCGTGTCTGGTGCTCCGCGTGGTCAGCGACGCCGTCGACGACGAACTACCCGTCGAAGTGGCCGGCCTGGCGCGCCAGAAGACGACTGCTGCCCGCTTCGGCGCGGCGTTCGCCTCGGTCTGGAACCGCCCCGGCAGCCTGAAGGACATGGTCCGGCTCAAGGAAAACGCCCTGGTGGCCTCGGATCGGTTGGCAGCGTTCGTGGCCGAGGCCGTGACTCAGCTTTGCCCGCTGCCGCCGGCTTGCGCGTCCTGACGCGCCGCCGGCGACCTGGGCCGGCGCGACGGGACTCGGGCGCGGCGTTCACTCGAACCGTTCACTTTTCAGCCGGCTGCCACGACTTTTCGACCGCCCGGTATTCGTCTTGCTTCGCGCGGTCGGGTGCCAGTTCGATCGCGCGGCGGTTCCAACGGCGGGCTTCGTCCATCTGCCGCGCGCTGTGGAACTCCTTGGCCAACTCGTGGAGCATTTCCGCGACGCGGGCCGGTTCGTCCGGCAGGCTGGGCGCCGCGAGGACGCGCGTGAAGTCCTCGGCGGCCTCCTTGAGCTGGCCGATCAGGATCGAGCAGCGTGCCCGGCCGTACTGGGCCTCCGGCAGCGTGAACCAGGGGGCGAGCTTCTCATCGTACGCCCCGATGGCTTGCGTGTAGGCGGCGACGGCCTTGGCGTAATGGTCCTTGGCGTTTTCGCGGTCGGCCAAGAGCGTGTAGAGTCCCGCGAGAAAGAACGGCGCGTCGGCGTTCTTGGGGTTCTTGCGGGCGGCCGCCTCGAAGTCCTTTTCCGCCTCGCGAAGCAACTGCACCTTGCGCTGGGGCTCGACGCCGGGCTGCACGGCCATGCGCTGGCGCAGCTCGCCGCGGAACACCAGGTCCTTATCGACCTCGTCGCCGCCCAGTTCGATGGCCTTGGTGATGTCGGCCAGGGCGCCCTCGAAGTCGGGCAAGTAGCGGCGGAACGCACCGCGCCGGCTCCATAGGAGCGATCGCCCCGGATCGTACTCGATGGCCCGGTCCAACTGCGCGACGGCCTCCTTGAGCCGGGCCACCGCCTTCTTCTGAAGGGCCTCGGGGTCCTTCGCTTCGGCCGCTTGCGACAACAATTCCCTCGCCTCGTCGGCGCACCGGGTCCCCACGCCAAGGTACGCATCGGCGTACTGCGGCCGGCTGCGGTAACCGAGCGCGCCGTCGGCGTCGAGCTTCGTCGCGAGGGTCTCGAACTCGCGAACCGCTTCGTCGAACTGCCGCTTCTTGGTCAGCGCGATGCCCCGGTAGAAGCGTGCCTCGGGATCGCGCGGGTCGGCGCGGACCGCCGTCGAAAAGTGATCGAGGGCCTCGTCGACCAGATCGAGACCCAGACAGGCCCGGCCGAGCTGGACCAGCAACCGCACATTGCCCGCCGCACGCGGAAGCGTGTCGATCAGCTTGCGCCGGGCCTCGTCCCATTTGGCCGCCTTGAGCAGGCCATCGCACTCGGCAAGCACCGCGTCGACCGCCGGCGGCTGAGGCTCGACCTGAGGCGGCTTCGTTGGGGGCATGGTCGATTCCCGCTTCACTTCGGGCGGCTTCGCTTCGACCGGCGGTTTCTCCTTCTCGATCGGCGATCGCTGGGGCT
>JANLFZ010000699.1 GCA_024653385.1 Thermoguttaceae bacterium
CGCGGATCCCATCGCGACATGGATCAATCCACTTTGGAACGCTCTGACGACCGGGGAGACGCTGGGGCTCGCCGGGAGCTGGGGCGCGGTGCTCGGGTACACGTTCCGGATCTACTTCGATTTTTCCGGTTACTCCGACATGGCGGTCGGGCTGGGGCATCTGTTTGCCGTGCGACTTCCACAGAATTTCAACAGTCCTTACCGAGCTACCGATCCCAGCGACTTCTGGCGGCGTTGGCACATCACGCTCTCGGCTTGGCTGCGCGACTACCTCTATATTCCATTGGGCGGAAACCGGACCCATCAGGCCAGAAACCTCTTCGTGACAATGCTTCTAGGTGGCCTTTGGCACGGCGCGGCTTGGCTTTTCGTGCTCTGGGGTGTCTGGCATGGCCTTCTTCTCGCCGGATTCCACCTGCTCAAGAAGCTCGGGTTGGTGCCGTCGAACGAACGCCCCTTGGGCTATTGGTTCAATCGCCAACTGACTTTTCTCCTTATCGTCGTTGGCTGGGTGTTCTTTCGCGCGGCGGATGTGAAAGGCGGCAATTATGGCCTCGATTCACTGCTCCCCGCCTTTGAAATGATCGGTCAGATGATCGGCCTTGGCGGATTAGCAAGCGGGGCCAACGTGCCGCGACTTCCACTCGCGTTTTGGGGAGCCATCGTCGCATGTTGGGCGTGGTGCAATTTCGCGCCAAACAGCTTTCAGGTCGCCCATAATGTGGGCACTGCGAGGCGTTACGCGGTGCTTGCCGGTGCAACCATGGCCGTGTGCCTGCTACAGTTCGGCGCGCGGGTCGACTTCCTCTATTTCCGGTTCTGAGGCCCGAGAACGCGATGACGCACATGTCTGGCGCGGCCGTTCACGCATCGGGTGAGGTGTCAGTCGCCCTGGGAGAAAGGGAAGCCGACCATGCGAGCAGTAGGAAGGACTCCGAGCAAAGCGCCCGCTCAAGAGCCTTCGCAATCGCATACGTCCTGACGTGCCTGAGCGGGCTGTTGGCGGCACTAGCCATCAACCTGCTCGGAAACGGCACTGGGAATTCGCCATTTTCTCACATTCCTTCGGTCTCTGAGCGGCCCTGGAAGGCGCGACGCCTAGAGGAACTTGTTAATACGAACAGGGCTCCGGAAGTCCTTGTTCTTGGCTCCAGCAAGGTCATGCAGGTCCAGCCAGCTTATGTCGAAGCGATCACGGGCATGCGAACTTTCAATTACGGCGTTGGCCTCGGCGGGCCGCTCGACTACCTGACGATACTCCGCTACGCACTGCAACTCGGTGTAAAGCCGCGTCTGTTGATTCTGGGGGTCGATGAGTTCGCATTTCGCGCAGGGATCAACCGCTATCAGGTGCGGCATTTCGGGCACTGGGGCCTCTTTCGACAGCTACCGTTTCCGGAAAGGCTGGAGATCGCTTGCGGGGCGTGGAAGCAGATGTCCGTATGGACGACGCTGCGAGGCTTGCGTAATCTCCTTATTCGTCGCCCGAAGCGATCTCGCACGATCCGCGATGTGGACAGCATTTTGCTCGAAAACGGTTACCTGATCTATGCCAAGTGGGCACTGGCCAAGGCCGAGGGGAAGTTCAGCATGCTCGAGGAAATCCGTAAGGCGATGGATGACCAGGTACCCGGCGCTTCAGACGACACGGACGGTTACACGAGCGAGGCCTATCCCGATGCGCAGCAACTGTTACGGTTCCGCCAGTTGTTGGATTTGGCCGCTGAGCACCGCATTGAAGTCCGCGTGATGCTTCTTCCGCGCAATCCCGTCGTTGAGAGGCAGATCTCCACACCCCACCGGTTGCGCTTGCGGGCACGATTGAACGAGGCGCTTCGGATGGCCTGTGAGCGCCACGGCTTCGCTTACCGTGACTTCACGGACATTGCGTCCTTCGGTGGAGACCCCATGGAGTTCTGGGACCATGGTCATCAAACACCAGCGAACACGAGGCGGATGATTAACACGTTGTTCGGCATCGACCCGGCCAAGACGGTGGTTGTCGTACCAACGGATATTGAGATTCTTGCGGACCTTCCTGAAGTGAACACGCTGAGCACTGAGTAGCCAAAGGACACGCGCTATGCTTGTCACTCCAAGTCGGCCAGACCAGCGTGGCGCCAGTCCGCACTAGGACGCGTGGTAGGAATGAACATTCTCTTCTTCTCCCACTACTTTCCGCCTGAGGTCAACGCCCCGGCCACGCGCACGT
>JANLFZ010000700.1:0-1690 GCA_024653385.1 Thermoguttaceae bacterium
CAACAACACGTCGGTGGAAAGCTCGAGTTCCAAACGACGCAAGGGCACGATTTTCCCACCGATCTTGGCAACTACCGTCTGGTCGTCCACTGCGGGGCCTGCATGTGGAACCGGCGCGAGGTGCTCACCCGAATGCTCCGCTGCCGCCAAGCAGGCGTTCCGATCTGCAACTACGGCATGACCATCGCCTACACGTTGGGGATCTTCGACCGGGCACTCGAGCCTTTTCCGGACGCCTTGGCGACGTATCGGCGGCTGCGACACTCTCTGTAAGACCAAGGCTGCCAATGTCTTATCGCAGGCCCGACGGGCCTGGAAAGAAATTCCGCGCCGGTGGTGCTTGACAAACGACCGGCCCTTGTCTACTGTACTAGCGTCCTAGTACAGAGGGCAACGCCAATGTTCTTCACCATCGACCCCACCAACGGGGTGGCGATCTATGAGCAGGTCGTCCGCCAAGTGCTCTTCGCCGTGGCTGCCGAGGTGGTCAAGCCCGGCGAGATCATCCCCTCGGTTCGGGAAGTGGCCCGCGAGCTGGCCATCAACCCGAACACCGTCGCCCGGGCGTACCGACGGTTGCAGGACGATGGGATTCTCGAACCGGTGCGTGGGACCGGGCTGGCGGTGGCCGCCGGGGCTTTGCCGCGGTGCCGCAAGGAGCGTGTGGCGCTGATCCGCACCCGCTTGCAGCAGGTCCTCCAAGAGGCCAAACAAAGCCGCCTCGACCGCGACGAAATCCGCAAGCTGGTCGAGGCCGAGTTGGCCGCCCTTGAGCGCGAGGAGGCATGACCATGGAACCCGTGATTCGACTCGAAAAGGTCACCAAACGCTTCGGCCGCGAGGTCGCGCTGAACGCGGTCTCGTTGGAAGTGCCCCCGGGCGTGGTCTTCGCCTTGCTTGGCGAGAACGGGGCGGGCAAGACGACGGCCATCCGCATCTTGTTGGGCTTGGTCGAGGCCGACTCGGGCAAGGCCGAGGTGCTCGGCATGCCCAGCGCCGAGCGGGGGATCGAGATCCGCCGCCGCGTGGGCTACGTGGCCGAGCGGCCCACGCTCTACGACTGGATGACCGTCGGCGAGATCGGCTGGTTCGCGGCCGGCTTCTATGCGGACGGCTATCTGACCCGCTACTTCGACCTGATCCGCCAGTTCGATCTGCCCGAGACGCGCAAGCTCAAGGCCCTGTCGAAGGGAATGCGGGCGAAGGTCTCGCTGGCCTTGGCGCTGGCCCTCGATCCGCAGTTGCTGGTCCTCGACGAGCCAACCTCGGGCCTCGACGCCCTCGTGCGGCGCGAGTTTCTCGAGAGCATGGTCGATCGCGCCGCTTCCGGACAGACCGTGTTCCTCTCCAGCCACCAGATCGGCGAGGTCGAGCGCGTCGCCGACATCGTGGCCATCCTCCACAAGGGCGAACTGGTGCTGGTCGAGCGGCTCGACGACCTCAAGCGGCAAATCCGCGAGTTGACGGTGACCCTGGCCGACGGACAAATCTCCCCACCCCACGTGCCCGGCCAGATCCTTTCGCAGCGCCGCAAGGGCCGGCAGTGGCAATTCCTGCTGCGGGGCGTCGCCGACGAGCAGATCGCCGGCCTGCGGGCCGATCCGGCGCTCCAGACGATCGAGGCCCGCACCCCGAACCTCGAAGAGATCTTCGTGGCCTACATGGAGCAGCGCAAGCATGGCGACGGGCG
>JANLFZ010000700.1:1700-2188 GCA_024653385.1 Thermoguttaceae bacterium
CGCCGAGGAGGTGGCGGCGCCATGAACGCGACCATCTTTTGGCGGCTGGCGTGGAAAGAACACCGCGTGCAGCGGACGTTCTGGATCGCGATGCAGGGTCTGGTCCTTCTGGCCCAGGTGCTGGTCGTCGCCTGGCCAGGTCCCAAGACCCCCGAGCGGGCTTGCGCACTCTTTGTTGTGGGGATGGGCCTGGCCGCGTTCTACGGCCTGGGGGCCGGGGCCACGCTCTTCGCCACCGAGCACGAGACAGGCACTTACGACTTCCAGCGATCGCTGCCCGTCTCGGCGCGGCAGTTGTTCGCGGCCAAGACCGCGCTGGCGCTGGCAAGCACCGTGGCCCTGTTGGCGTTGGTCTGGCTCTCGGCGTTTGTCTTGGCGGTCTGGTTCCTGGAACTGCCCGAGCCGGCCGTTCACGGCCAGGTCTGGGGCTTGTGGGGCGTCGCGGCGGTTGAGCTGCTGGTTTGGGGCGTGTTCTTTTCGCTCCGCTC
>JANLFZ010000701.1:0-1884 GCA_024653385.1 Thermoguttaceae bacterium
TGTGCCCCTCGCCCCAGACGCCCAGCGAACCGACGTCGACGAAGGCCACCTCGCGCTGCCCGTCGTAGCGCGCGGCCAGCGCGGCCAGGAATCGGTCGAGCTTGGCCAGGAACACGGGATCCTCGTAATCGGGCTCCCAGTACGGCCCGTCTTCTTCGACGCCCTTGCCGGGCCGGAAGTTGTAGCCCTTGGCCCCGGCCTTGGCGACCCACTCGGGCGTGGCCCAGCGGGTCCACGACTCGCTGCAACTGATGCGCAGGGCGATCTGTTTGCCCTTGGCGACCCAGCGCTGGGCCGGCGTGTCGAGCACTGACCAGTTGAACTTCCCCTCTTCGGGCTCGATATACGACCACGGGATGCGCAGGTAGATCACCGTCAGCCCCGGCCAGTCGTCCAGGGTGTCTGATGGCGCGAGCTTCGACCCGTAGTTGGCCGGCACGTTATCGTAGTAGTGCAACACCCAGCCCATGCCGGGATTGGCCAGCTCCGCCCCGGTGTCGGCGGGCTGGACCGAGACGAGCGACTCGTCGGCGCGGGCGCAAACAGCCGCGCAGGCGAGAATAGCAAGAGAACGCAGCGGTTTGGTCACGTGGATCTCCTTCGATAGCTTGGGCCGCGACGAGGCCGAGCACCACGGCGGCCGCCGCGGCGACCTCGACGGCCGTCATGCGCCCGGACCGATGCACCACGACCCGTCTCTCCTTGCCGACGGGGAGCACGGGATTGATTCCCGGCGCCGTGCAATCTACCTTGAGGGAGAGGGGCGGGCAAGGCTGGATGATTTCGTGGGCGGCCGAATTCACCAGCAGCGCGCCGCAAGACTCCGTCCAAGTTGACGCATGCGGTTTGCCGGGAACTGCCAGCAAGTCTTGGCATGAGGAGGACCTATCCGTGGCGGGGCACTTGCACGCGGCGGCAATTCTGGTGCTCGTGGCAGCAACGGTCGCACTCTTGGCGTGGAAAGGACGGGCGATCCCGCCGGACCAGCGCCAGGCGCGGTACCGAGCCGCTCTCGTGGCGCTCGTAACCGCCTGTGTACTGGGGCTAATAGGCTCGCTGCACCTGTGCGGCGCGGGAACGCCAAAGGCCCAATGGGTGCTGCCGGGGATCTGCTGGGCGCTGCTGATGCTGTTCATCCCTCAGCGGAGGCTGCGACGGTGGCTGTCGGCCGTGTCGATGGTCGCGCTGGTTGCCCTGGTGTTCCATTACCTCGATCTCGTGCATGGCCGGGATTACAGCGGTAACCCCGACTGGGAGGACCGTGTTCGGGCGCGTGGCAGGCAGATAGATGTGTTTCCCTACTGGCATACTTGGCTGACGGGCATCTACGGTAAGGCCGAGATCGAAGCTGCGCAAGACGAGCCTCATGCGCCAGGCAGACAACCCCCGGAACGGTTCGAACCCTGAAGGGCCACGATCTCACCACCTCGGCTCCCAGTTGAGCACGTGGGACCACCAGGCAACGAAGGCCGGCGGGGCGAGGCGGAACAGAGCCAGAAACAAGAACTGCACGAAGGCCTCGCCCATGACGTTCGTGGCGATCATCGGGTGGCTGAACATCCGCGTGCCCCGCACGAGGTTCACGAACAGGATAACGAGGTCGAGGCTCGTGATGCCCAGCAGCACCAGGCCCACGATCACGCCCCACAGGCCCGTGCCGCGCACCCGCATGAGCAAGGCGAATCCCAGGCCGACCAGGGCAATGCAGGCGACGACCATCGGCAGGGCGACGACGATCAGGTACCAGAGTTGCACGCCGCCGAAGAGCATCCGGCCGAAGGGATTAGTACGGATACAGCCCCATGAGCCGCTTCTCCGACCCCCGGGGCATCTGGTACTTGATCGTCTTGGCCGTCTCGCCGACCTCGATCGCCCCGAGCTTGG
>JANLFZ010000701.1:1937-2183 GCA_024653385.1 Thermoguttaceae bacterium
CGCGGTGCATGACCCGGGTGCGCTTCTCCTTGGCCCAGCCGCCGTACTGGTAGGTGTACTGCCAGATCTCGAATCGCATGGTGGCCGCGCCCGGAAAATCGCCCTCGTAGCTCGTCGGCTTGTCGCGAATGAGCATCATGAGGATCCGCACCGTCTTCTCGTCGCCGCCCAGGTAAAGCGGCTCGACCTTGTTCTCGTAGTGCGGCGACTTCCTGATATGGTCGAGGATGGACTCTCGCGTCTCAT
>JANLFZ010000702.1:0-1866 GCA_024653385.1 Thermoguttaceae bacterium
CGGAACAGGGCGTCGAGCTTCTCGTGGAGCGAAAGCCCCTCGGCCTTCGCCCGGGCGGCCAGCTCGGCCAAGAGCATCGAGGCCACCGCGGCGTCCTTGTCGCGGGCGTGGTCGCCGACGAGGAAGCCGTACGATTCCTCCGCGCCGAGGATGAACTTCTTCGGATCGCGCTCTTCGATCACGCCGCCGATGTACTTGAACCCCACCAACAGGTCGCCGACCGTCTCGACGCCGTGGGCGTCGCCGATGCGCCGGATCAGTTCGGTGGTCACCAAGGTCTTGACGAGGTAGCAGTCGGGCGTGAGCGTGCCGGCCGCACGGCCGGCTTCCAAGAGATAATCGGCCAACAGGGCGCCGATCTGGTTGCCCGTCAGCGTGCGCCAAGGGGCCCCGGGTTGGGTCGTCGTCGGGGCCGCGCAACCCACGCGGTCGCAGTCGGGATCGGTCGCCAGGATCAGCTCGGCGCCGGTCTGGCGGGCCCGCTCGACGATCGCGTCGAACACCACCGGGCGCTCGGGATTGGAAATGTGGTCCGGGACGTTGGGGAAGTCGGGATGGGGCTCGGCATGGGGGCCGAAAAGCTCGACCTGCTTGAAGCCCGCCGCATCAAGGGCCGGCAGCACCGCCGACGACCCGACGCCGTGAAGCGGCGAGTAGATGATCTTGAGGTCCCGCGGCCCGGGCCGGCTCTGGGAAACGACCGCCTTGAGGAACGCCGCGTCGACTTCCTCCTGGCAGTAGACGATTCGGCCGGAGGCCATCCCCTCGGCAAACGGTATGCGCCGGATCTCGGTCACGGACATCACGCGGTCGATCACGCCTCGATCGTGCGGCGGCAGAAGCTGCCCGCCGGTCGACCAGTAGACCTTCACCGCGTTGTCGGAGGGCGGATTGTGGCTGGCGGTGATCATGATGCCGCACGAACAGCGCTTGTGGCGCACCGCGAACGATAGCTCCGGCGTGCTGCGGTAGCCATCGAGAAAGTACACCTGGTACCCGTTTGCGGCCATGATCTCGGCCGACAACTCGGCGAAACGCCGCGACTGGTGCCGCGTGTCGTAGGCGATCGCGCAGGCCAGCGGCCCCCGGGCGTGGTCCTTCACGTAGTCGGCCAGCCCCTGAGCGCTCTCGCCGATGGTGCGGTCGTTGATCGCGTTGCTGCCGATGGGATAGAGCCTTCCGCGGCGGCCGCCGGTGCCGAAGGGGATGACGGTCCAGAACACGTCGTCAAGCTGCTTCCACTTGCCGTCGCGCAGGTGCTGTGCGACTTGGGGAGCATATTCCGCGTACCGCGGCTCGGTGAGCCACGCGCGGAGGTTCTTGACAGCCCCCGGCGAGAGCTTGCCTTCGGCAGCGGCCTGATCGAGCAGGGCGAGGTAGTCTTCCATGGGAACCGCGATGATCGGCTTGTCAGTGACTAGGAATGCAGCACGGCCTCGGCAGACGGATTCTCCGCCAATTCTACCCGAGCGCGCGACGAGATTCTACCGGTCCGGAGGCGTGGTCTGACGGCGGTCGGGTGGCACGGCCAGAGCGAAGCGATGGCCGTGGTTTGGCCGGACGGGCCGCGTCCTTCACGGCCGTTCAGGGCGCGCCACCCGACCCGCGCGATACTGTGCCGCCTCACGTCACGGGATACCGGCCCGCCGCCCGGGCCGTGTCGAACAGCGCGATCACGTTCTCCGGCGGCACGCCGGCCTGGATGTTATGCACCGCGGCCAGCACGTACCCGCCGCCGGGCGCGAAAACGCGGATCGACTGCTCCACCTCGCGGGCCACTTCGTCGGGCGTTCCGAACGCCAGCGTGCGCTGGCAATCGCACGCGCCGCCCCAGAACACCAGCCGGTCGCCGAACTCACGCTTGAG
>JANLFZ010000702.1:1876-2171 GCA_024653385.1 Thermoguttaceae bacterium
AGAAGATCGTCGCTTCAGGATGATGCGCACGTACCGCCGCGGTCATGCGCTCCTGGAACCTCTGCAGCACCTGGTCGGCAAAGAGCGCCCGCTCCTGAGGGTTCGCCGGATCCATGCCCGCGGCAGTCGTCTGCACCGGATTCAAGATGTCGACGCCCATCTCGATCAGCGTCGGCAGGAAACTGGCAATGGCCCCGTCGTTGTGCATGAAGACCTTCATGCGCGTGTTCTGGTGGACCCAGTCGAGGCCGCGTTTGTAGTGCGGCATGTTCCGCGAGCGGATCATGCCGCACTA
>JANLFZ010000703.1 GCA_024653385.1 Thermoguttaceae bacterium
CCGACCCGGCCGACGGCGACGGTGCCGCCGCCACGGCGTCCCGGTCGGCGCCCGCCAGGGCCAGACGGTACCGCACGCGGCGGCTCGATACGTCAGTTTCCCTTTTCACCGCGGATGCCCTTCACGACCAGGTCGGCCAGAAAATTGACCACAAACGTCACGCCAAAGAGCACCAGTCCGATCACAAACAGCACGCGGTAATGGTCGCCGCCCTCGACCGCCTCGCCCAACTCGGCGGCGATCGTGGCGGTCAACGTGCGGATGGGGTCGAGCAAGCTGCGGGGGATCTGGATCGCGTGCCCGGTGGCCATCAGCACGGCCATGGTCTCGCCGATCGCCCGGCCCACCCCCAAGAGCACCGCGGCCAAGAGGCCGTTCCTGGCCGCCGGAAAGAGCACCCGGTACACCGTTTCCCAGCGGCTGGCCCCCAGGGCCAGGGCGGCCTCGCGGTACGAGTCGGGCACGGCCTTCAGGGCGTCCTCGCCGACGCTGACGATGATCGGCACGCTCATCAGCGCGAGAATGATCCCCCCGTTGAGCAGGTTCACGCCCACGTCGGCCCCGGTCGTGTGCAAGAGCACCGGCCCGAGGACCATGTATCCGATGAAGCCCCACACCACCGACGGCACGGCCGCCAAAAGCTCGATGAGCACCTTGAGCGTTTCCTTGAACTTGCCGCCGCAGAACTCGGAGATGTACACGGCCGCCCCGAGCCCCAGCGGCACCGCGATGAGCATCGCCAACGCCGTCACCGAAAGCGTGCCGGCCAACAGCGCGAGAATGCCGTACTGCACCTGCACCTGAGAGGTCGGCCGCCACTGGGGGCTGGTGAAGAACTCGACAAAGTCCAGCTTGCCGAAAACCGGCAGGGCCTCTCGGAACACGAAGAAGAAAATGCCGAAGACGAACAGAATCGCGCTATAGCCGCAAAGCCGGATCAGCCACTCGACCGGACGCTCCGTGGCGTCGGCCAGCCGATCCCAGAAGCGTTCCAGTCGGCCGGCGCTTCCGGCGGAGCGAGTCGGGTTGGGAGCCTGCGCGCTGCTCATGGGAGGGCCACGTAACCCAAGGCGGTCACGATCTCTTGTCCTTCGGCCGACTTGATCCAATCCAGGTACTCGCCGATCGCCCCGCTCGGCTGGCCAAGCGTGTAGATTTGAAGCGGGCGGGTGATCGGGTAGGTGCTGTTCTTGGCGTTCTCGACCGTGGGCGCCACCGCGGGGTGGCCCGGACCGCGCGACACCCGGAGCATCTTCACCTCGGGCGTCGCGTAGCCCATGCCGCTGTAGCCGATCGCGCCGGGCGTGCGCGAAACCAAGGCCACGACGTCCTTCGAGCCGTTCGCATCGACCGAGCCGAGCTTGAAGTCGCGCCGCTTGCCGAGAACCACGCTGCGGAAATACTCGTACGTGCCCGAGCTGTTCTGCCGCCCCACGCGCACGATCTTGTCGATTCCGCAACCTGGCGGCGCCCCGAGCTGCGACCATCGCGTGATCGTGCCTTCGTCGCCGTAGATCTCGGCAAGCTGGCCGATCGATATCTCGTCGATCGGATTGTCGCGGTGGACATAGACCCCCAATGCGTCGTAGCCCACGATGTGCTCGACCGGCTCGACGCCCCGCTGGGCTTGCGCCTCCTGAAGTTCTTTCTCGGTCATCTTGCGGCTGGTGTTGGCCAGGTCGCAATTGCCGCTGACGAGGCTTGCGATCCCCACCCCCGACCCACCGCCAAGGACCTGGATACTCACCTCGGGATGGGCCTGATGGTACTTCTCGGCCCAGGCTTGGGCGATGTTGACCATCGTGTCGGACCCTTCGACACGAATACTGACCACACTGTCCTTTCCCGAGGGGCCGCACCCTGCCGCCATCATGCCCATCAGACCGACGAGCAGGCCCGTCCGTCCGATCCCGTGCCACATGCCGCGTATCCTGGTCAAGAACACCACACGGTTGCTCAATGCCCATGAATTCCCAACAGCGTGGATTGTAGCGAGCCAGCCCGCGCGCTGCCTCCACAAGGCCGGTGAGGAAAGTGTAAGAACATCGTTAGGAAACGGTTAGCCTTGCCGGATGAAGCGGATTGACCGGCCAGTCGCGCGAGATGGTAGCAGCACTTGTGGCGGGTCAATGCCCCACCAATCGTGGAC
>JANLFZ010000704.1 GCA_024653385.1 Thermoguttaceae bacterium
CGCCCGACGCCCATCCGAGGCGCGACGCACGGCCACTCGAAGGCCGCGCGCTGGCCGACGGGCGCACGGGCTTCTCGCTCAGCGCGGGCCGGCACGTGCTGTACGGCATGGTCCCGGCCGCCGAGCCCTTGGCCAGGCTGAGGGCCCGGCTGGAGTCCGAACTCCAGACCGCGCGGGCGACGCGGGCCCAAGCCGTCGCCGCGGCCGCGACGCGCATCGAGCCCGACGCCGCACCGTGGCGACCGACCGCGACGGCGAAACTCCCAGGCCCGATCGTGGATCTCGAGGTGATTCCCCAAGGCCGCGGGCCGATCCTCGCCGCGGCCGTGGCCAAGGCGGTCCATCTCGTGGGCCTGGACGGGCAGGTGCTTGGCGCGCTGGAGACCGACGGCCCGATCCGCATGATCCGCTGGTGGCCCGAGCCCGGCCTGCTCCTGGCAGGTTGCGCCGACGAGAAGGTCATCGCCTTCGATTTGGCCGCGGCCCTGCGCGGCGACCGTGCCGGCATGCGCAAGTGGGTCTTCGTCTCCGAGATGGACCCCGCCGTCGAGCGCGCCGGCAAGACCTACTGGTTCAAATCCGAACCCGGCCACGAGGGAATCCACGGCCTTTTCACAGGCCGGTTCCTCGAGGGGAAGAGTCAGGCGTTCGTCGGAAGCGCCTGCACCCTGGAGATCCTCGACGACGCGGGAAAGCTCGTGCGCCGCATGCCGCTTTTCTGGGGCCAGGTGTCGGTCTTCGCCCTGACCGACGGCCCCAAGGGCTCGCGAAACCTGCTGGCCGGCTGGAAATACAACGGCGTCAACTGGGTGGCGATCGTCAACAGCCGCACCCTCGACCCCGAGCCCCGGGGGTTCCTCGCCGTGCCGCCGGGCCACACGTATATCGACGGCTGGAGCAGCATGAATCGCCATCACCTGTTCTACGAGGACCTCGATGGCGACGGCGCGCGCGAGGTGACCAGCGAGATCAACGGCACGTGGAACCGGGTCTGTGTCTGGTCGGCGGAGGGAAAGCCGCTTTACGCGGCAAACTTCGGCCCGGGGCCGCGAATCCCCGAGCTGACCATGCGCGACATCGACCTGGGCGACCTCGATGGCGACGGACGCAAGGAGATCGTCGCCGCCACGTCGCACGGCTTGGTCGTGGCCCTCGATGCGAAGTGCGCCAAACGCTGGGCCGTCCGCCTGCCCAGCCCCGCCTCGGTGCTCGCCTGCCTGCGCCCGAAGGACGCGAAAGAAGGCCAGGTGGTGCTCGGCTGCGATGATGCTGCGGTGCGGGTGCTCGACGCCCGGGGACGCCTGGTCCGGCGTGCCGCCGTGACGGGTCGGCCCACGCGCATCCAGACCTGCGCCGAGCCGGCCGGGCCGATTCGTGTCATCCTCGGCACGCAGTCGGGCGAGGTGGCGGTGTTCCACGCCGCGGAAAAGTAGCCCGTTTGGCGAGGTTGCCCCCTTAGGGCCCGAAGGGGACAGGCACGTTTCTCGGCTCGCTGGGGGGCCGAAAAACGAGCCAGTCCCCAGCCCGAGAGCGGTTACTTCTTCTCGAACCGCAGCCAGACGCCCTGGCCCACGCGCGGGTCGTCGGCCGAGATGGCCCCCTTGCCGAGCACTTCGAACTCGGGCAGGCCGGCCTTTCGGGCCCATTGGTCCATTTGTTCGGGCCGGCGCAGCTCGACGAAGCGTTTCCATTTCTCGGCCTGGTCGCCCTGCAATCGGGCTTTGCGCAGGGCGATCAGCTTCTCGACCTCGGCGGCGGGATAGCCGCTGCCGGCGCCCCCGCCGATGAACGCCTTGCCGCCGGGACGCAACACGCGATAGACCTCTTGCAAGCCCTTGGCCGGATCGTCCCAAAAGAAGATCGAGCCGCGGCTTACCACCAGATCGACCGTGCCATCCGGGAACGGAAGCGATTCGGCGCGCCCGACCACCGCAACCAGGCGGTCGGCAAGTCCCTTGGCGCGAGCCGCGGCAAGCCCTTCGGCCAGTGCCTCTCCGTTCGGGTCGACCATGACCACGGGATTTCCCGTGGCCTCGACCAGCGCCATGGCCACCGGGCCCTTGCCCGATCCCAGGTCGACCCAGAACCCCTTGGCGGGCTTGCATAGCCGAAGCGCGTCCTGGACGACATACGGATACCGG
>JANLFZ010000705.1 GCA_024653385.1 Thermoguttaceae bacterium
GCCCGCCCTACATGCACCGCAGCTCGACGAACCCCGACGACAACTGGTACGCCTACACGTACCAGCGCAACGGGCGCACGATCTCGAGCTACTGGCTCGAGCCCAAGGGACTGGACGCGGGCGAACCGTCGCGCGCGACCTACGCCCTGCACGTGCTCGTGGGACACCACGGCATTTTCTCGCTCACGCCCGTGTGGATCCTCAGCGTGGTGGGCGCTGGGGTCTGGCTTGTTCGGCCCGGCGACCGGCGCATGCGATGGCTGGCGCTCGGCGTGCTGGCGGTCTCGGCCGTGGTGATCGCCTTCTACATCATGCGTCCCCAGATCGACCGCAACTACGGGGGGATGACGGCCGGGCTGCGTTGGGCCTTCTGGATGGCGCCCTTGTGGCTTGTGGCCATGATTCCCGGCGTCGATGCCATCGCGCAGCGTCCGTGGGCCCGGTGGCTGGCCGTGTTGGCCCTGGTCCTGTCGGCCCTGTCGGCGGCCTACCCCACCTGGAACCCCTGGACCCATCCGTGGATCTACGACTTCATGACGTACCTCGGCTGCCTCGGCAGGTAGACGCCGAAGGCGGACTTCGGTTCGATGACGGAGGAAGGGTCGTGCAAGACCACCGTCTGGCGAGCGCACAAGGGTCGGGCGACTTCTTCTCGGGTAATCGCGGGGCGACGTGTTCTTTGCTGGCGCATTTGGCGGTCGCCGCGGGATGCCTCCTCTGGGCGCCGCCGGTGCAGGCCGCCGCTGCGCCTGAGAAGCCAGACGCCGCGACGGTTCGCTCCGGCACCGGCGACCGCCCCATCGAAGCGGCAGGGCTACGCTGGTTGCACCTCAGCAGCCGCCGCGGCGAGTTGCCGGTGCCCGGCCCGTCCCCCCAGCAAACGGCCGCCCTGGTGGTCGACCTCGACCGCGACGGGCTGAACGACTTCGTGCTTGGCTTCCGCGTGCAAGCGCCGGCCCTGGTCGCATACCGCCGCACCAAGACCGGCTGAGACGGCCAGGTGATCGAGGCCGACTACCTCCCGATCGAGGCCGGCGGGGCGGCCGGCGATATCGACGGCGATGGCTATCCCGACCTCGTCTTCGGCGGCGATTGGCAAAGCAACCAGGTATGGTGGTGGCGCAATCCGGGCAAGGACTCCAGGCCTGGCGTCTCCTGGGAGCGCCACACCGTCAAGAACCGCGGGGCCAACCAGCATCACGACCAGTGCCTCGCGGACTTCAAGGGCGTGGGCAAGCCGCAGTTGGCCTACTGGAACCAGCGTGCCAAGACGCTCTTCGTTGCCGACATTCCGCGGGATCCCCGCAAGGCCGACGCATGGCCGGCCGAAGCGGTCTTCTCCGGTAGCGCCGGCGAGAACCCCGGCAAGTACGCCGAAGGCATGTCGGCGTTCGACATCGACGGCGATGGCAAGCCCGAACTCCTGGCCGGCAACCACCTGTTCAAGTTCGCTGGTCCGGGCAAGTGGTCGGCCACGAAGATCGGCGATTTCGGCGGTTTGATCGTCGCTGGAAGGCTCGTCCATGACGCGCAATACCCGCAGATCGTCATCGCGCCGGGCGACGGTTCCGGCCCGGTCCTGTGGTACGAGTGCCGGGGCAATCCGCTGGACTCGAAGAGTTGGATCGCGCACGACCTGGCGGGGCGGACCATGGTCCACCCGCATTCCCTCCAAATCGCCGACCTCGATGCCGACGGCAACCTCGATGTCTTCGTCGCCGAGATGGCCAAGTGGACCGAACGTCAGAGCCGACCCGACAACCCCAACGCCGAGGCCCTTGTGTTCTTCGGCGACGGCAAGGGCAAGTTCCGCAAGGAGGTGTTCCAGTCGGGCATGGGCTTTCACGAAGCCCGCGTGGCGGACCTCGATGGCGACGGCCGACCCGACATCCTGAACAAACCATACAACTGGGACACGCCGCGCGTCGACGTGTGGCTGAACCTGGGCCGCGCACAGGCCCGGCCGGCACGCGCGGCCAACTGACCGGGTGCCGACTACCCGCGCCGAAACCGCGTGTCCTAGGGCCTGCAAAACCATAAGTTGGGCAATCTTATGGAACCCAAGGAAGCGAAGCGCCCTTGGGT
>JANLFZ010000706.1 GCA_024653385.1 Thermoguttaceae bacterium
GCGTCCCGGAGGGACGCCCGACACTAGCCCAGCCATTCATGGCTGGGTTCGAAACGCCCCGCCATTCCCATTTCCGTCCCGGAGGGACGGCTGAAACGTCGCTTCTCCTTCCGCCTTCAACCGTCCCTCCGGGACGGGAATCTTGCGGCGCCGCGCCGGGTGGTCCCAGGGATAAATCCCTGGGCTATTTTCAACCGTCCCTCCGGGACGCGGAACCGGCTTGGCCTCCCGGGGACCGAACTCGACCGGCGCGCCACCCAAACGAAGTCGCGGCCCATGAACGGGTCCGAGATGCCAATAAATGCATCTCCTGGGTTAGACCGTCCCAGTCCGCGGTGTTACACGTCGTCTCTCCCTCCGCCGCTTGAACCCAATCCCCCCAACGACTTGCGCCTCTTGGATGCCGATTTCGTCTTTGCGCATTTTGGCGCAGAATCGCATTTTTCGCTTGGGCAGGTTCTTGACTGCCCGACCGCCGTCACTAAACTAGCACCATGAAGCCTCGCCGGGCCGCGCGCGATGGCGCGCCGATCTGGGGCGAGACGCCTGCGTACTAACATTGCAGGATTATGAGCGCGGACCGAACCAGACTGATCTTCAGCGCGACGTTTGTCGTGTTGGCCGCCTTGCAGGCCAACTCGGCCCGCGCAGGGTTCGTCCGCGCCGAGGATGTGCTGGCCACCGGCGCTCACTCGACCGCGCTGGCCTCGATTGGTCTGTCGCCCGATTTGCTCGGTGGTGCGGCTGGCCCGGTCGAACCCAGCGACCGCCCGCGCCCCCAAGACGACCGAGACCGCGATCCGCTCGCCTTGCGCAGTTTCTGCGCCCGCTTGGCCAACACCTCGGGGATGAGCAGTTCGGCCTCATCGTCAAACGGGACCGGCCCAGGGTCGTCAACCTGCGCGATCGTCACCTCGGTCTTCGAGGTTCCCCAACTGACCCCAACCGGCCGCTTGCCGGAGGAAATGGGAATCGCCTTCTCTTCGCCTCCTCCCTGGAAGCCACTCCGCCCGCCGCGCGCCGAGATCGAGATGTAGGCGCGAGGTGGAAGTTTAGTTTCGTTCTTCAGTTTCGGAGTGCTAGCAATGCGAAGATTATTGCCTGTGGTTTTGTTTCTAATCGCGTGGGCCGTTGCCGCGTCTGTCGCCTCAGCGGGTTTAGTCACAAGTCTCTTGTCGTCGGACAACACTCAAGACGACAGGATTCAGGACAAGAGCTACGGGTTCGTGATGGATCTGGACTCGAGTGGTGGTCCAAGTGTGGGTGACGTTGGTTGGGGCTTGATCCGTGTGGATACGATCAACGACGTGTCGGGATTGAACAACCGGGTGTTCATGGTGTACGCGGCGCAGATTTCAAATGTTGACACCAGTTTGTCGCCCTTGGTCACCGTGTCACATACGTATGTCAACACCGCCACCGCGTGGGACCTGAAGGATATTCTCAGCGGCGTCGGAAACGCCGCAAGCATTGCTGATCGAGCCTTGGTCGCCTTGATCGAGGCGCCGTCTTCAGTGACGTTTGATGTTTCGTTCGACGCCAGCGGGGGATTCTCGAAGACGGCGGCACAACTGAAGGGCGAAATCCAGAGCAAGCTTGCAACGGCGACCGTTCTGGCGACCTTCGGAATCGCAGCAAGTTCCGATGATTTCTATACCCTAACAGGGGTTGCTACTTCTTCGCCCCCGCCCGCGAACACCAGTTTTTTCCAAAGCCTGGATTTCACGGTGCTCGACTCTTTTGTCGGGCCGATCACCGACTGGAAGCCGCTATTCGGGGACGCTACAGCAAGCGCGTCAATCCGAACGGATTCCACTCTTACCCAGGTCACAGCTTGGGGGGGCCAGTACGTGCAAACCCGCGATTCGGGGATTTACTACGCCAATTACGTCCCGGAACCTTCGTCTCTCATGGCGTTGACGGCCATTGGGCTGTCTGGGCTAATCTGGATGGCTCGTCGGCGTTGGAAGCAAGCGTAGTAGCGTAGGGTGTGTGAGAACGCACCACCAATCCTCAAGAGCCTGAAGGGCGGCACATGCGACATGTGCCGCCCTTGTTGCTTTCTTGGGTCGCCTGCCCAGGCC
>JANLFZ010000707.1:0-445 GCA_024653385.1 Thermoguttaceae bacterium
CTCGGGGAGCGGCGGGCGTCAAGGTGGCGTCGATCCTGATCGACGACACGCCGCCGCGCCTGAAGTGGGATCCCGGCCATCCCGACGCGATCCAGGAAGGCCCCAACGCCGGTTACGTGGCCTATCCCGCCATCGACATGATGACCGAGTTCACCGATGCCCTGGCCGTGGCCCGGGCTTACGAAGCGAACCTGGGCGCCATGGAAATCGCCAAGGACCTTGCCCAGCAGACCTTGAGGATTCTCGTCTGATGAACACGATTCACCATGTGGCAACCCCGGCCGCGTTCGGGACGCCGGGGTCCGGCAAGGCGCAGGCCGCCGAGCCCGGCTTCAAGGACTATCTGCTCCAGTCGCTGGCCGAGGTCAACGCGATGCAGCAGCAGGCCGACCAGGCCGTCGAGCAACTGGCCACCGGCGGCGAGGCGGACCCCGCCGAAGTGCTG
>JANLFZ010000707.1:455-718 GCA_024653385.1 Thermoguttaceae bacterium
TGACCGCGGTCCAGAAGGCCGATTTGGCGTTCAAGATGATGCTCCAGATCCGCAACAAGCTGGTTCAGGCGTACCAGGAAGTGCAGAACATCCGGGTGTGAGCGTTTGGTGAGGTCCAGGGATGGATTTCCTCAACAAGGCGATGGCCCAGGCTTCCGACCTGTTCCGCTCGATGAGCGTCGGCTCGCGGATCACGGCGGGACTCTTGCTGGTGGCGATCGTCGTGAGCCTGACGTTCCTGTTCCGCGTGCAGGTGGGCGGGC
>JANLFZ010000707.1:728-2080 GCA_024653385.1 Thermoguttaceae bacterium
GGCCGAACAGCTATCTCATGAACGGCCAGCAGTTTTCGGCAAGCCAACTGCCCGCGATGGAGGCCGCCTTCGGCGAGGCGAACCTCACGGATTACCAGATCGACGGCGCACGGATTCGCGTGCCGCGCGGGCAGGAAGCCAAGTACATGGCCGCCCTGGCCGCCAAGAACGCCCTGCCGCAAGACCCGCTCGACTACCTCGACCGCGCGCTGAACGACAACCCGCTCCTCTCCGACCGCCACCAGCGCCAGGCGAAGATCCTGCTGGCGAAGCAGCAGACGCTCGAGGCGATCTTGAACGAGCTGCCGGGGATCGAGCGGGCGCGGGTCATCATCGACCAGGAGGAGAAGCCCGGCATTGTGAAGTCGAAGGACAAGACCGCCTCGGTCACGGTGAAGGCCGCCGGCAACGCGCCGCTGAGCGACGACCAGATCGTTTCGATCCGCCGGCTCGTGGCCAGCAGCGTGGCGGGGCTTTCGTATGAGAACGTGGCCCTGACCGACGTCAACACCCACCAGACCCACCGGGGCGGCGCGGACAGCCCGTCCAGCCTCGTCGAGAACCGCTATCGCGCGCTGCGCCGGCTGGACGAGAAGGAGTGGGAAGAGAAGATCCTTCGCGGTCCGCTGGCCCTCGTGCCCGGGGCCACCGTCTCGGTGACCGTCGAGCTGAGCAACGAGCACTCGAAGCGCGAGCGGCGGGTCGAGCACGATCCCAAGAAATCGACCGCGGTTCAGACCACCGAGAAGTCGCGCACGCGCACCCACGAGGGGGCTGTCACGGCGGGGGTGGCCGGCTACGGGGCCAACCAGCCGGCCGCGTTGCCGGCGGCCAAGGGCAAGGGAAACCGCGAGGACGAGGAGGAAACCGACCGCCAAGAGGTCAACGCCGTGGCGACGTCCGAGACGGAGGTCGTCACCGAAGGGATGACGCCCACCCGGGTCGTCGCGTCCGTCCAGGTGCCCACGAGCTATTTCGAGATGGTGTGGCGCGAGCGCAACCCGACGGAACCCGGGGGTCAGCCCAAGACGCCCACGGCCGCCGACCTCGACAAGATCCGCACGGAAGAGATCGCCAAGATCCGCAAGTCGGTGGCGGTGCTCTTGCCGGCCGCGCCGGGCGTGACCGACCCGAACGAGCTGGTCACCGTGACCGAGTTCCAGACCATCACGCCGGCGCCGCTTCCCGAACCGCAACTGACCGACCATCTGCTCGATTGGCTCGTGCGTTCGTGGAGCACGTTGGGGCTGATTTTCCTGGGGTTGGTAAGCCTTGTGATGCTTCGGTCGATGGTGCGGGCCGCGCCGGTCGAAACGCATTCCCCGGTTGCCGCGGCGGCGCAGGCCGCCGCC
>JANLFZ010000708.1 GCA_024653385.1 Thermoguttaceae bacterium
GAGTTGGTGCGGTTTGCTGGTACCCTCGCTGGCGCTTCGGGTTGGTGTGTGGTTTGCTGGTACCCTCGCTGGCGCTTCGGGTTAGTGTGATCGGTCAGCGGGCTGCACTTGCGCGGGAAGGAGAGGTGTCGTGGCGGCAAAGAAGCCGAGTGTTGGCGGTCCTGGGTCTCGCATCGCTCGGGTCGTGGTTCAACGGTTGGAGAGTCTGGCACGGGCCGGCGTCTCCCATATTCCTAAGCCGAGGGCATCGGTGACCGCTAGCACACCCGGAGAGGGGCAATGTGCCGCTGAGGGGAATGCCGTCCCGGCTCAAGAGGCGTCGCTCCGCCCGGCACCCGGTATTTCGCAATCCGCTTCGGAGCGAAGCCCGGAGGGGGTCGAGGATCGCGCCGCGGCGTTGGCACGCATCGAGTGCAAGGTGGCGGTCTGCACGCGATGCCCCGAGCTGGCCCGCACCCGCAAGAAAACCGTCTTCGGGGTCGGGAACCCCCACGCGAGACTGGTATTCATGGGCGAAGCACCGGGGGCCGACGAAGATCTCCAGGGCGAGCCATTCGTGGGCAAGGCCGGACAGAAACTCACCGAGATTATTGAGAAAGGGATGCGGCTTCGGCGTCAGGACGTCTATATCCTCAACACGATCAAGTGCCGCCCACCCGGCAACCGCGTCCCAACCCCCGAAGAGGCCGCCAACTGCCGCGAGTACCTCGACGCCCAATTGGCCATCCTCCAACCCGAGTTCATTTGCTGTCTCGGGGCGACGGCTGCGCAGAACCTCCTTGGCGTGACCTCGCCGATCGGTCAACTTCGGGGCCGTTTCTACGATTATCGAGGGATCAAAGTCATCTGCACCTACCACCCGTCGTATGTGCTTCGCAGCCCCGAGGTGGCTCGGCCGGCCGTCTGGGCCGATATTCAGATGCTCATGCGCGAGATGGGCCTGTCGATTCCCAAGAAATGACCATGCTTCCTGCCTCGTTTCGTTGCTACTTGGTGACCAAAGAGCCCGATGGCCGC
Source organism: Thermoguttaceae bacterium (assembly GCA_024653385.1). Classification (GTDB taxonomy): domain Bacteria; phylum Planctomycetota; class Planctomycetia; order Pirellulales; family Thermoguttaceae; genus JANLFZ01. The sequence continues at coordinate 1,018 of JANLFZ010000708.1, forward strand.
GTGGTCGGCCGGATAGCCGATCGGCCGATGGCTGAGCTGCCCGCGGGCGAAGCGACGATCCGCGTGGCCTACTCGTCGCTCAACTACAAGGACGCCCTGGCCGCCACGGGTCATCCGGGGGTGAACAAGGTCTTCCCGCACATCCCCGGCGTGGATGCCGCGGGGGTCGTGGCCCATAGCGGCGTGTACGAACTGGTCCCCGGCGATCGCGTATTGGTCACGGGGTTCGACATGGGGGCCAACCGGTGGGGAGGCTGGGCCGAGTACGTGCGCGTGCCGCAAGCGTGGGTCGTTCCCTTGCCGACCGGGCTTTCGCTCCGCGAGAGCATGATCCTGGGCACGGCCGGGTTCACCGCGGGCCTTTGCGTCGATGCCCTCCAGCGGCACGACGTGACCCCCGACCGCGGCGAAGTCGTGGTCACCGGGGCCAGCGGCGGCGTGGGAAGCATGGCCGTGGCCATCCTCGCCAGGCTCGGCTATCACGTGGTGGCGGTGACGGGCAAGCCCTCGGCCCACGAGCTGCTCAGATCGCTGGGGGCCCACGAGATCCTCGGGCGCGAAGCGGTGGACGACCGCGGCGAAAAGCCGCTGCTTTCGGGACGCTGGGCCGGGGCCGTCGATACCGTCGGCGGCAACATCCTATCGACGCTCCTTCGATCCTGTCGGCACAGCGGATGCGTCGCCGCCTGCGGCCTGACGGCCGGAAACCAACTGGCGATGACGGTCTATCCGTTCATCCTTCGGGCGGTGACGCTCGCCGGGGTCGACGCGGCATGGTGCTCTCTCGCCTTGCGCCACGAGGTGTGGCGCCGCCTGGCTGGGCCGTGGAAGCCCGATGGATTGGATCGCCTGGCCCAGTTTGTGACGCTCGAGTCCCTGCCGCCGCGGATCGACGACATTCTCGCCGGCCGGATCACGGGCCGCGTGGTCGTCGAGATCGACCCGTCGGTTTCCCAGCCTTCCACCACCGACGACTAAGGGTTTGTAAAACAATAAGTTGGGCAAACATGAGAGAGCAAGGAAGCGCAAGCGCCCTTG
>JANLFZ010000069.1:0-3410 GCA_024653385.1 Thermoguttaceae bacterium
CATTGCCGCGCCGACGGCCATGATCCCGAAGATCGCCAGGGCAATGACCCCGGGTACGCCGATGTAGTGGGCCAGGCTGCCCATCATGGCCACCACGATCATGGCGATGAAGAGGTGGCGCAGGTTGTACTGGAAGGGCCCCTTGCGCTCGGCGGCCGGAACCGCCGCGTCGGACGGAACTGTCTCGGACATGGCCGTCTCTCCCCGGAAAAAGACTCCCGACCACTCCTGCTATTTGACGCGCCACTCGAGAATTCCTGCCGAGAACTGCGGCTGGAGTTCCACGACGAGGCGGATCTGTTTCGTCGTCACCGGGGCGATCGCCACCCGGTTGAACTTGTCGCGCTCGATGCCGTACGCGCCGCCGACCTGGGCCGGTTTCCACTGGTCGCCCTCGAGGTACTCGACCCGCCATGCCTTGGGTACGCGGCACTGGCCGATCCCGGTATCGTCGAACCAGTAGACCTCGATTTCCGAGACCTTGCGGGGCTTGGCAAAGTCCCAGCTCACCCATTCGCTGGTGCCGCGGTGCGGCCACCAGGTGAAGCGGGGAATGCTCCGGTCGATCGAACTCTTGGGCAAAACGCCGTCGCTCAGTGCGGTCACCGTGTCGCTCTCGAAGCAGTGCGAGGCCCGGTGGTGGGCCGCCGCGGGCGGCTCGACCCACTCGTGGGCGTCGGGGCCCTCGCCAATGACGGGAATCGACGCGATCCTCAGCCGGGCGCAGCCCATCGGGATCAGCGTGATCGTCTCGACCGGCTCCTCCGAGCGGACGGGGCTCGGGCAGAGCGTGCCGACCAGGCCCAGGTAATCCTTCTTCCACGCCGGGATCTTCTTGGCCTTGGCCCGAAGCGCGATCGGGGCCGCCGAGACCTCGAACGGCTGCGGGGCCAGCGGCCCGGGCTTCTCGACCACCTCGAACGAGGCCGCCGGGTCTTTCGCGTCGAGCACCAAGCCATAGTTCCAGTCGGTCGTGGGGTGGATCTCCACGGCCGGCCACTTGTCGTCGCCGCCGGCGCGCACGATCTTCTCGCCGATCTTGATCGAGTACGTCAGCGGCCCGCGATGCACCGACACGGAATCCTTGTTCTTGGCCCACTTCGTGAGCGCAATCCGCATGGGCAGGAGCAGGGAAAGCCGATCGCCGTCGCTCCAGAGTCGCTCGACTACGGCGAACCGGCCTCCCGGAACCGGCGGCCCGGCCGAGACCCCGTTCAGCTTGACCTCGGCCCCCTGGCACCAGCCGGGCACGCGCAGGGAAAGCGCAAACCGTACCGGCTTGGGGGCCGAGAGGGCCATCTCGACGGCGTCACCGAAGGGGTATTGGGTGATCTCCTTGATCTTCACCTGGGTCCCGTCGCCGACCTTGGCCGTGACCTCGCACGGGGCGTACATCGCCGCGCACAAGCCGTTGCCCGGGGTGGCCATCCACAGGTGCTCGGTGAAGTACGGCCAGCCGTGGGCCACGTTGTGCTGGCAGCAGCGGTGCGAGCGGGGATCGAACAGCAGCATCGCTCCGCCGTTCTGAAGGCCCGGCGACTTGTTGTGGCGATCCGAGAGGACCATGTTCGGGGCCGTGAGGTACCGCAGGGCCCTGAGATCGGCGGTCATCGAGGCGGGCAGCGAGTTGAAGGCCACCTCTTCGCAGCGGTCGGCCCAAACGAGGTCGCCCGTGATCTTCAACAGCATCTCGTGCGAGAGCATCATCTCGACCATGGTGCAGGTCTCGGCGGCCTGGCGGGGATCGGTGTAGCCGGGCCGGCAGTTCTCGTCGGCCCCAAACAGCCCGCCGGGCACCTGGCCGTAAAGGTCCATCACCGTGGTGTAGTTCCGCACCGTGGCGGCCAGGTGCTTCGGGTCCTTCGAGAGCACGTAGTACACGGCCGGCCCGCGGAACGACTGCGCAATGTTCACCCCATGCCAGCTCGCGATGCCGTCGGTCCAGTTCGCCGTGTGGCGGTGGATCTTCCGGGCCAGATCCAAGAGCCAGGGCTCGCCGGTCTTGTTGTACAGCCAGTAGACGCTGGCCAGGTTGTCGGCCGCGCGCTGCTGTTGCCAGAAGGGCGCCAGGAAGTCCTGCTCGGGCACCTGCATCTGCCAGCGGAAATAGGCCGTCATGAGCTTGGGCACGCGCTCGTCGCCCGAGTACTCGTAGTACGACTGAAGGGCATTGAGCATGACCATGTTCGGCCACATGTCGGGCTTGCCCTTGACGTCGGGACTGCGGTCGAGATTCCGCCGCGGGCCGAAATAGCCGTCTTCGCGCTGGCTGGCAATGGCCGCTTCGAGCCAGCGCCGGGCTTCCTTGATGATCCGCGGGTCCTCAAGCAGATAGCCCAAGTTGCCGAATCCCTTGAGCCAGTAGGGCAACTCTTCCCACGTGCTCCGGTCGCCCTCGCCCTTGGGGCTAAGCCAGGCGTTGCCCTCGGGCTTCAAGAAGCTGCTCAGCTCGCCCAGTCGGCCCGAGAAGCCGTCGGCCTCCAGCTCGAGCTGCCGCCGCAACCAGCCGTCGGGCTTGACCGCCCCGACCGGCAGCTTCACCAACGGGCTGGGGAATAGCGGCGGCCGGTTGCCCTGGTAGAACTCGTTGGGCTTGCTCGTGTCGAGTTGCTTGACGGCTACGAGGCCGAGGCGAGAGGATTCCTCCGCCGCCCAAGCGACGCTGGCCGTTGCGACGAGAATGGCCAACGGGGTCCACAGACGATGCATGGCTTGGTCCTTCCCTTCCCTCAGGGTTGAGATGCAATGGAAGTGGTCCAAACACTGGATAAGCGGAGTCCCGCGGGTTGCCGCGCCGCGGGAACCTCCAGCACGATATGAACCCAAACGTCGGGCCCCGTCAAGGGCCGGCGGCACGTTGGCACCCGAAGGGGGGCACTCCCCTTGAACGGTCAGGTCAGTGCATCTCGCGCCCGCCCGTGATGTTGATCGCCTGGCCGGTCATGTAGCCGGCGCGGTCCGAGGCGAGGAAGCAGGTCACGTTGACCACGTCGTCGACCGTCGCCAGGCGACCCAGGGGCACCTTGGCCGTGAATCGCTTGACAACCTCTTCCTTGGGCAGGTTCATGGTGCGCACGTAGTCGGCCGAGACGTTCGCCCAGACGCCGGTGCCCTCGGTGATTCCCGGGCAGACGCAATTGACGCGGATGTGATGAGGAGCCAACTCGTGGGCCAGGGCCTGGGTCAGGCCGATGATCGCGGCCTTGGCCGATGAGTACGCCGCCAATAGCGCCGAGCCCGTCTTGCCCGACTTGCTCGAGAAATTGACGATGCTGCCGCCGCCGTGGCGTTTCATGACGGGGATGGTCTCCTTGAGGAACAGGAAGGTGCCGCGGCAGTTGACGGCAAAGACCTGGTCCCAGTTGTCCACGGTCGTCTCCTCGAGAGGGCCGCCCTGGCCGACGATGCCG
>JANLFZ010000069.1:3420-4399 GCA_024653385.1 Thermoguttaceae bacterium
CCGCCGAATGCATCGAGCGCCGCACGCACCACGTCGGCCACCTGGTCGGCGCGGGTGACGTCCGCGGCCAGTCCCCGGCACGCCGGGCCCAGCCGCCGCGCCACGGCGTCCACACGCTGCGAGTCCAGGTCGGTGACGAAGGCCCGTGCCCCCTCGGCAACCATGCGCGCCGCGACCGCCATGCCGATCGACCCTGCCGCGCCCGTCACTAGCGCCACCTTGTTCTCGAACTCCACGGTCCCGATCTCCGCAAATGCGACACCTCGATCTCCAAAAACCCGCATGATACGCCGCCACCTCGGTTGCCGGTAGGCCGTCGGACAGGCCTCCGTCGAGCCGTCTGGTGGCCGTCGCGTGCACCCCGGCCGGGTGCCGGACAGCCCTTGTCGGGCGGGCATCGCCGGGGGTAGAATGGTCCCCACCCTTGAGGACTCCTCGGGAGAAGTACCATGCCCACCGAGCCGCTTTTGGCCCACAGCGTTCTTTTTACCCTCAAGGACAACTCCGACGAGGCCAAGAAGAGGCTCGTGGCCTCGTGCAAGAAGTACCTTACCGACCATCGGGGAACGGTCTTTTTCGCGGCGGGCACCCGCGCGACCGATATCCGCTGGCCGGTTAGCGACCAGCGCTTCGACGTGGCGCTGTTGCTCGTCTTCCAGAACAAGGCGGCCCACGACGAGTACCAGGACTCGCCCCGCCACCAACAGTTTCTCGAGGAGAACGAGGCGAATTGGGCCGAGATTCGGGTTCTTGACGCGTATGTCGAGTCCTGAGGGACGGTCCGGAAGCGGCGAGGATCCTGCGGCCGGGGCGGCCCGCTTTGCGCCCGTCGCGCAGGGGCTCACACCCTGCTGCACCGTTGGCGCGGGCATCTTCGAGGAGAACATCGCCGCGCGGCTAACCCCCCCGGGACGCGGCGCGGTGGCCACGGTGGCCTTGGAGGGTCCGAACGCCTTGGCCGTGCTCGAAACCCTGGTTC
>JANLFZ010000069.1:4409-14450 GCA_024653385.1 Thermoguttaceae bacterium
TTCGACCCGCGGCCGGACCGCCTTGGCGCGATCGGTCAGCCAATCGGCCAGGTCTGGGGTACTTTGGACCCGAACCCTCCGAGGAGGTAGTGGTTTGCGTGCGGACCGCGACGAGTGCCGAGATCCACTGCCACGGTGGCGAGATGGCTGTGGGGCGGATCCTACGCCTCTTGGCCGAGTCGGGCTGCCGCACTGTCTCATGGCAGCAATGGGTTGCTCGTCACGCGTCGGACCCGATTGCCGCGGCCGCCCACCGCGCCTTGGCCGACGCGCGAACGCTGCGCGTGGCTGCGATCCTGCTGGATCAGGCGGGCGGAGCCCTTGGCCGCGAACTCCTGGCCCTGTGCGACGCGTTGGACCGAAACGACGCCGAGGACGCGCTGCGGCGAATCGACATACTGCTTGGCCGCGCGCAAGTTGGCCGCCACCTGGTCGAGCCGTGGCGCGTGGTCTTGACCGGCCCACCAAATGTCGGCAAGAGCAGCCTCGTCAACGCGCTGGCAGGTTACCCTCGGGCGATCGTTCACCCCTCGCCAGGAACCACGCGAGACGTGGTCACGCTGAACACGGCATTGGACGGCTGGCCGGTCGAGATTGCGGACACGGCGGGCTGGTGGGCGTCGGATGATCCGCTGCAGGTCGCCAGCATGGAGTCGGCAACGCGGCAACTGGCCCAGGCCGATTTGGCAATCCTGGTGTTCGACTCGAGCCGGCCGTGGTCCGAGAGCGACCAGCGGTTGCTCGCAAGGCACGCGCATGCGTTGGTGGTGCTGAACAAGGCCGATCTCCCAGTCTACCCAGCTTGCCCGCACCCACCGGGGTGGCCAACCAGCGCGAGGACGGGCCAGGGTGTTGCGGAACTCGCGGAAGAGATCGTCCGTCGATTGGTCGGCGAGCCGCCACCACCCGGTTGTGGCATTCCCTTCGCGTCGCAACAAATCGCGGCCTTGAGGGCTTGCCGGGCGAGCGTTGTTCGCAAGGACCTCGCGGAAGCTCGGTCTGCGATTTCCTCCCTGCTAGAGGGAGGTCGCGAGAAAAATCCTGTCTAGACGCAGACTACACAGAATCGGTAGACTACGCCCCGTTTGGAGTCTCGCCCGTTTCTTGGATTTGACCGGTCGCGAGATTCATGGAGGAACGCGCGATGCACGGAAGCCTCGTCCGTCGGGTTCTGCACGGATCGCTGATGGCGGCGGTCTGGGGGGTATTGGCGTTGGCCGTTCTGGCCGCGGAGGATGCCAGCCCGATCCAGTTCAAGATCCCCAAGGCCGCTGCGGAGAACTCGGGCGATGCGCCCTCGGCTCCGAACGAGCCTCCGTCGACCGCGTCGGAGAAGCCGAAGGGCGAACCGACGTTAGCGCCGCCTCGGCGCAATGTGCTGCGCGAAGCAAAGGACGCAAAGCCCACCCCGACGCCGCTGCGCGAGCCGGGGCCGATACCGCCCCCTGGCGATGGGCAGGAGAAGGCATTGAAGGCCCCGGAACGCCTTCCTGCCGGAACGGCCGACGCAGCGCCGGCCGTGCGTGGTTCTGCGGCGAGCCCCACGAAGGAGCCTGTTTCGTCGAAGGAGCCGGCGGGCGAGGCATCGGTTTCCTCGCCGGAGGCCCCGGGGACCCCGTCCGTGGCGCCCAAGGCGAAGCCCGTTCAACCCGTGCCCGAACCCTTGCCCGCCGACTCCACCGAGATCGAGGCCGCAACGTTCAACGGCGTCTCGCCCGGGACCAGCACGCTCGAAGAGGTCGAAAAGGCGTGGGGTAAGCCCAAGGAAACGCGCACTCAGGACGATTTGCTGGTGCATCAGTACCGCGTCGAGCCGTTCGAGCGAGTCGATGTGGTGTATGCCAACAACAAGGTGGCATCGATCGTCATTCGCCTCGAGAAGTCGTTCCCCGCCGAGGGCGTCGCCCGCCAGTTGGAGCTATCCGGCCTCCAGCCCGTGCTGATCTCGAACGAGTTGGGCGAGATTCTCGGTCAGGTATATCCCGAGCGTGGGGTCGTGTTTTCGTTCGAGCCGAGCACGACGCCGGGGAAGCCGACGATGCGCGTCTCGCAGATCGTGCTCGAGCCGATCACGGCCGAACCGTTCCTGTTGCGGGCCGAGACCCACCTCGACAACCGGCTGGAAGCGAGTCTCAAGGATTTGGATCAGGCGCTGAAGTTGTCGCCCAACCACGCCCGGGCACACTGGCTGCGCGCCCGCCTGCTGGCGATCCAGGGGGACCACCGCCGGGCCATGGCGGCCTCGGACGAGGCCGTGCGCCTGGCCCCGAAAGATGCACAGTTTCGGGTCACTCGAGCCCAGATCCTGGGCCAATTGGGCCGTTTCGACGAGGCGATCCAGGAGGCCGAAAAGGCCGTGGCCGACAGCCAAGAACGTCCCCACGTCAAGGCCCGGGCGCTGTGCCTGCTGGGCGACCTTTTGGGCTCGGGCCCCCATCCCGACTACAAGAAAGCCGTCGAGCGCCATACCGAGGCGGTCAAGCTGGCCGACACGCTGATCACCAGTCCCCACCCGGCGATCCGATTGCCGGCCAAGGAGGTGCTCATCGATGCGCATCTCGGCGCGGCCCACGACATCGCCTGGGGCACCTGGAACCAGAAACAGGTCGCCGTGCCGGTGTGGCTGAAACGGGCTTCGGCGTTCGCCGAGGAATTGATCCAGAACGACGGGGGCACGGCCGAACACCGTTTCCGGGTCGCCACGCGCGCCCTGGCGGCCTGCGTCGGCGCCAAAGGACAGATCGACCCGGCCGAGTGGACCGAACAGGTCGTGCAGGCCGGCCATGAACTCTCGGCCAAGGTCGACCCTTCGCGCAAGCCGCAAGTGCAGTGGGAAATGGGGCTGGCCCTGTACGATGCCGTGCAGGTCTACCAGATGCGCGGCGATCGCGAGTTGGCCCTCAAGTACGGCGCGCAGGCCACGGCCTTGTTGGAGTCGGGCAGCCAGGGCAAACCCAAGGACTCAGCCGACCGCTACCTCTTGGGACGACTGTATTTCCGTCTCGGCTCCATCCACGCCATCATGGGCCAAGACCACCGCCAGGCCGTTACGTGGTTCGACAAGGCCGTCCCCATCTTCGAAGAATCGTCGGCCAACCTTGGCGACTCGGAGCGGGGGCGGCTGGGCGAGACCCTCGTCAGCATGGCCGTTTCGTACTGGGAAACCGGCCAACGCGATCGGGCCGTCCAACTCACCGAGCAGGGCGTCAAGAACATGGAGCAGGCGGTCAAGAGCGGCGTCATGCAGGCTTCGGCGTTGGAAATCCCCCAGGCCAACCTGGCGACCATGCAGCGAAGCCTCGCCTCCCCAAGCCGCTCGGACAAAGCGTCCGGCCGATCGGATCCGGTCCAGAAGGCGACCAAACGGACCGGGACGATCCAGCGGTAGCGCTTTCGTAGGGGTTCCGCTTGCCTCTGCTTGAGCCGCGCCGCGCGCCCTGCTATCCTGGGCCGTTAGGGCGGCGACAGTCCCTGGCCATGTCGAGTCGCCGCCGCCGGCAATGGAGCAGGCGCCATGACGACGACCGCGCCGGAACGGGTCCCGACCAAGGCCCCGCACTCCCTCGACGCCCTCTTCTCGCCCCGAAGCGTCGCGGTGGTCGGTGTGACCGCCACGCCGGGCACGGTTCCCTACGACATCTTCCACAACCTGTTGCACGCGGGCTTCCGGGGGCCGGTGTATCCGGTGGCGCCGGGCAAGCGGGCGATCTCGAACGTGCCGGCCTACCGGTATCTCATCGACATCGACCAGCCGGTGGATCTGGCCGTGATCGTGTTTCCCGCCGATGTCGTCGACCGCGCCTTGGAACATTGCGCGCGCAAGGGCGTCCGGGCGGTCGTGGTCATCTCGGCCGGGTTCCGTGAGGTCGGGCCCGAGGGTCAACAGCGCGAGGACCGCCTGAAGCGACTGGCCTGCGCGCACGGGATCGCCCTGGTCGGCCCGAATTGCCTGGGCGTGATCAACACCGACCCGGCCGTGCGGCTGAACGCCTCGTTCGCCCGCAAGATGCCGCACGCCGGCCGCATCGCCTTCTTGAGCCAGTCCGGTGCGCTGTGCACCGCGGTGCTCGACTACGCCCGCGAAAAACAGATCGGCTTCTCGAAGTTCGTCAGTTTCGGCAACAAGGCGGGCGTGGCCGAAAGCGATCTGCTCGAGTATCTCCACCACGACGAAGAGACCGACGTGATCCTCTTGTATCTCGAGGATCTTCGCGATGTGCGGCGGCTGGTCGCGGCGGCGCAACGGGTGACGCACGAGCCGCCGGTCAAGCCGATCCTGGCCATCAAGGCCGGACGCACGCCCCAAGGGGCCGACGCCGCGGCCAGCCACACGGGTTCGCTCGCCGCCGAGGACGACCTGTGCGACGCGGCGTTCCGCGAGGCCGGCATCCTCCGCGTCGACAGCATCGACGAGCTGTTCAACACCGCGATCTTGTACGCATATCAGCCGTTGCCGGCCGGCGACCGGCTGGGGATCGTCACCAACGCCGGAGGGCCGGGCGTGATGGCCACCGACGCGGCGGTGCGCGAAGGATTGCGGGTCCCGCGACTGGCCGAGGAGACCCAAGCGAACCTTCGCGGCGTGCTGCCGGCCACGGCGGCGGTCAAGAACCCGGTCGATGTGATCGGCGACGCCCGGGCGGACCGTTACGAAGCCGCGTTGCGCCAGGTGCTGGCCGACCCGAACGTCGATCAGGCCCTCGTGATCCTCACGCCCCAGTCGATGACCGACATCGAGGCCATTGCCCAAGCGGTCTGCCGTGTCCACGAGGCGGCGCGCGACGGCCGACCGGCGGCAGACCTTCCTCGCGTGGCTCCCAAGCCGGTGGCGTGTTCGTTCATGGGGGCGACCGACGTGGCCGAGGGAATCCGCGTGCTTCAGCAGGCGCACATCCCGCACTACATCCTTCCCGAGTGGGCATGCCGCGCGATGGCCGGGGTCCAAGCGATCCGCCGCATGTTCGAAGAGCCGCCGGATGTCGCGCGCCGCCTGCCGGTCGACGACATGGCGGTTCGATCGGTGCTCGATGCCGCGCCCGCCGGCTACCTTGCCGAGCACGAAGCGCTTGAGGTGCTGGAAGCCTACGGCCTGCCGGTCGTGCCGTGGCGCCTGTGCACCACGGCCGACGAGGCGGTTGGATGGGCCGAGGCCTCGGGTTACCCCGTGACGCTTCGGGTCGTCAGCCGGCAGGTCGTCCACAAGTCGGAGATCGGCGCGGTCGCCCTGGACCTGACCACTTCCGAGGCCGTGCGCGTGGCGTTCGATGCCTTGCGCGATCGCGTTGCCGCCGCCAGACCCGACGCCCACATCGACGGCCTGCTCGTCCGTCGCATGATCCCGGCCGGGTACGAGTTGATCCTGGGAGCGAAACGCGACCCGATTTTCGGGCCCGTGGTCATGTTCGGCCTGGGAGGGATCTACGTCGAGCTGTTCCGCGATGTGGTCTTTGCGCTGGCGCCGCTTGGCCCAAGGACCGCCCGAAACATGGTTCGGCGGGCCAAGGCCGGTCGCCTCGTGGAAGGCTTTCGCGGAGGCCCTCGCGCCGATATCGCGGGAATCGAGGAGTGTCTGGTGCGAGTCGGCCAACTGGTGTCCGACTTCGAACGCCTTGTGGAGCTGGATATCAATCCGCTATTGGCGAGCCCGGCCGAACGCGGCAATGCCGTGGCCGACGTGCGCATTCGCGTGGCCTAGACCCCAAGAAGACCATCCGTCAGACAGGTAGAAACACGCAAGGAAGCGCAATGCCCTTGCACCCGAAGGGGGAACACCTTATGGACCGGAGCGAAGTCGAACAGCGCGTCAAGAAAGTCGTGTGCCGGGTTCTCAAGGTCGACGAGGAACTGGTCGAGCCTTCGAGCCACTTCGTATTCGACCTGGGGGCCGAAAGCACCCAATCGGTCGAGTTGGTGGCGGCCTTCGAAGAGGAATTCGGCATCGAGCTGGAAGACGACGCGGCGCTGGCCGTCCAGACGGTCGGCGGGGCCGTCGACTTCATCGCCAAACACCTCGAGTGACTTGGAGACGTTCACGGACTTCGACCAGCGGGTTCGCAGTGGCCTTGCCGTTTCGACAAACCTTGATGCACGAGGCCATGGCCACAACGTTCTCCGTGGCCGTGGTCCACGACGATCCGGCGTACGCGCGGCAGGCGGTCGCCGCGGCGTTCGACGAACTCGACTTGATCGAAGCCCGCTTGAGTCGATTCGTCGAGTCGAGCGATGTGTTCCGTATCAATCGGCTGGGGCGCGGCTCTTGCTGCCGGCCCAAGAGCGTGGGGACGAAGCTGATGCCGTCGATGCCCGCGGGCACGGCGTCCTCGGCGCCGACGAGTTCGAGCAGCGCGGAACCCCGCGGCGCTGTTGAAGAACTCGGCGTCGGTGCCGCCGTACTTGTCGTACAGCGGCCCGTTGTCGCGGACGTAGGCGTGACCGGGGTGCAGGCCCGTCATCAGCACGCACCGCGATGGGGCGCACACGTTGTGGCCGGAGTAGTGCGAGGTGAACCTCATGCCCTCGTCGGCCAACCGGTCGATGTTCGGCGTGCGGATCCTCTTCTGCCCGTAGCATCCCAGGTCGCCGTAGGCGAGATCGTCGGCGATGAAGAACACGATATTGGGGCGTTTCTCGACCGACGCGGCCGGCGCCTAGCCCGCGGCAGCCGCCAGAAAGACCAACAAGAGGGATGTCTTGAGGGATGTGCTCATGGCTGAAGCAAATCGGGCAAGCGGATGACGGGTGGGCCAGACTCGATCGCCCACCATACCCGAAAGTCGCCCGGCCATCAACCTGCCTGGACGCAGGCGGGCGGCGGTCTTCGCGGCAGACACCCGATGGACCAAGACACGTGCTCGCAGAGCCTCAGTTCTCTCGTTCCCACGCGGAGCGTAGCTCGTAGGGTGCGTGAAACGCACCACCATCCAAGCGCAAGATGCACCGGTTGGCGGCGGATGGGCCAGAGCGAAGCGCATGATACGCGCCGCCATCCGGGCGAGCAACCACCGAGTCCCCGGGTTTATGTCAAATGGCGAGGCAAGATCCCACTGGCGACCCAAGAAAGCAACGAGGGCGGCACGCGTCGCGTGTGCCGCCCTCCAGGTCATTCAGACGGATTGGTGGTCCGTTTCACGGACCCTACGCTCGCTTGGGCTAACCCGACGCGCCAGCGAGGCAACGAGTGGGGGCCCGGCGCAAACTCGGTTCAGCCCGTCAACGTCCGTCCCCCGCTGGCACGTCGGCGACGTGCGGGGCCCTCGCTGGCGCTTCGGCGACGTGCGGGGCCCTCGTGGCGCGTCGGGTTGGTATGCTCGCGGGGCCCTCGCTGGCGCTTCGGGTTGGTATGGTCCTAAGTCGTTTGGCGGCTAGTAGATGACCACGAGGTCCAGCAAAGGAATCGCTTCGCTTGCGGGAAGGGCCAGATAGCGCATGTGATATGTGCCGTCCAAGAGGGGGCGTCTTGGGCCCGTATTCCCGCCTATTACGCCGATGCGAAAGCCCCCTGCGCTTCGGCGCAAATTGTGGAAAAAAACCGGTTTATGCGTTTTCGGTAGTTGACTTGGGGGCAGAAGTCCACAAGATCGTCGGGTGAAGGACTGCCATGTAGTTTCTTGATGGTTTCATCATTCTCTCGTGACTGATTGTGCGGGGTCTTGCCATGAATCGACCACTTTGGCTCATCACGCTTGCCCTGCTCTCGGTTCCGCTGGTCGCCTCGACCGCTCAGGCGATCCCCGCGCTGCAACTGTATCTCGAGGGCGCCGAGTGGGATAAATACACGGAGACCTGGGTCGTTGACGGCAGTTCGTCTGGGTCCTATCCAATCCGTCTTTGGGCGATTGGGAATACGTCCAGTGAATCTCTGGTCGACGTGCGGCTTTCGATCGCGTATGCGGCTACCGAACGGACGTATAGCGGCACAACGATCACGAGCGATCTGCGGTTCACGCTAACGCCTTCGACGACCCGCGGGTACTGGGGCTTCACGGACGATTCAATACCTGACGCGGACCCTCTGACGGATGGCTATCAGATGGAAGGAGACTTGGATGCCACGTCTTACACAGACCCCTGGCATATTGGCGACCCAGGCGAGATACCTGTCCTGACCGGCGGCAAAGAGTTGCCCAACCACGGCCAGTTTGGGCCTGGGATCGTATGGCAAGAGTTCATGCTGGGAGACTTCACAATTCGGCCGCCCGACTCCCCGATCGCCGACTTTATCGGCTCGGGGTCGATCGTGCCCACCACGACCTTTGGCCAGATCAACGTCTACGAAATCTGGGTTCGGCGAGACAACGGGGACGATGTGCATGGTGTCCAACTGCACTTCGACCTTTACGACCATTACGAGAGTAGAACGAAGGGTAAGTTTGCCCCGTTCTCTCACGATGCCGCGATGGCGCCGGCGCCGTCCACCTGGGTTGGCCTCCTGAGCATGGGCGTTCTTGGGGTAATCGCCTACGGGCGGCGGCGATTCAAGCTTTCGACTGCGTCGAGCCGTTGAATCGGCCCCTCGGCACCGCTTGTTCGCCCCACGGATTCTCTCGCCGCGTCTGTAATGCCTGTGTTCGCGCGGTCGTGGTCCCAGTTACGTTCGGCTAACGGCCCTGTCACGTCGAATCGCCGACGCTCTCCCCGCATTCTTCTGGCCGTGGGTATTTCGGTGTTGCGACCGCGGGGGCCGTGGGCACTTCGCGGCGCCATCGTGGCAAGACAACGGCCGTGGGGGTAGACTATAGTGTTTGGGTTGCCAATGCCGGCGTCCGGTTTTTCCGGCAGGGCCTCTTGTAGCCGGCAAGCCTCGCCCCGCCGGCGCACGCTGGGCGGTGGCGTTTGCAGCCTAAGAATGCTACTGTTTTGAGCGGATATTCGATTCCAGGTAACCGTTCCCCGGGGCTATCCCGTTTCGGCCGCAGGCTATGGAAAAATCGCTCGACCGCAAGATCGCTCGCATCCTGGCTGACCCTTCGTCGAGGGAGTTCATTCTCGCCGACGCCAAGGACGCCGACATGGCGTTTGGCCTGTCGGCCCCGGGACGCAGTCCCGAGTACCACGGGGCCGAGGCTCGGTTCCGCACCCTGGCCGAGTACCGGCAGCTCATGCGTGAGATCGTGCTCCAGGGCGACGTGGACATCATGCTCATGAGCGCCAGCTCGAACGAGGTGCTGACGATCCAGGAGCGGCTGTTCGACACGAGTCACGTCACGCCGGCGGTCCGGGCCAACGACACGACCGACATCTGGTTGGCCGCCGGCAGTGGGCGATATCCCACCCAGCCCTCGCGCCCGTTCCGCACGGCGACGATCGACCACATCATGTGCGGCAAGCTCCAGTGCGAGCCGCACGAGCGCAAGCTGGGGGCCGACTTGGGCCTTTACTCGGTGACCTTCAACAACGACGCGGAACTCGATCGGGCCACGCTCGAGGCGTACAAGGCGTTCCGTCTCGAGGCCGAGGCCAAGGGGTTCCGGCATTTCCTCGAGGTCTTCGATCCGAACCAGTGCGGCGAATATCCGCCGAAGGACGTGGGCCGGTTCGTCAACGACCACATTGCGCGCACGCTGGCCGGCGTGACGAGCCGCGGGCGGCCGCTGTTCTTGAAGATCCCGTACCACGGCCCGGCGGCCATGGAGGCCCTGGCTCGGTACGACCGCTCGCTGGTGGTGGGCATTCTGGGCGGCTCGGCCGGCACCACGTTCGACGCCTTCCACATGCTGTGGGAGGCCAAGAAGTACGGGGCCCGGGTGGCGCTCTACGGGCGCAAGATCAACCAGGCCGAGCACCAGTTGACCTTTGTGCGCTACCTGCGGCTGGTGGCCGACGACCAGATCGACCCGGCCGAGGCCGTGCGCGCGTACCATGCCGATCTGGCCCGGCTGAAGATCGCCCCGCACCGCTCGCTCGACGACGATCTGAAGCGTACCGAGACGGCGACGGCCTACAGCGGCGCGGGCAAGCCGGCAGGCAAGAGCGCCGCGGCAACGAAACCTCCCGCGGCACCGGTCGGGCCGAGCGCGCCGGGCGGAGAACCCGACTTCGCCA
>JANLFZ010000069.1:14460-17429 GCA_024653385.1 Thermoguttaceae bacterium
AAGGCCCGCTGGAACCTCGAGCGATGGAAGCGGGTCATTGGGTAACGGCTGGAGTTTGCCACGGTACCGCACGGCAGCCAGCCGCGCATGGCCGCCTTACCGGTCTTGTGACCGTTGCCGATCAGCGGATCGACGGCTTTGGCCCCGATCTTGCGTTGGGCGAACAGTACCGTCGAGGCCAAGAGACCGAAGGCAACAACGCCTTCATGCTATCACAATCCTGCCCGAAAGACGACAGAGCCCCTAGGGCCTCCCCGCGCGAAAGGCGGTCGGCTATAATGCACCTTGCACGGTGACCGTTTGCGGGGGACTGTCCCGGTTTTTTCGGCGAAGGAGCGCGAAAATGGGACTGTTCCCTTCGGGCGTGAAGGGGACAAGCACGTTTTTCGACCCGAAGCGGGGCGGAAAGACGAGCCGGTCCCCTGGCGCGGTCCTTTTCTTGGGGTTTCCCATGGTGATGTCTATTCTCCCCCGGAACGACACGGGGGTTTCGTTCGCGCCCTCGCTCGACGAGTTCGGCGCCTCGTCAGACGCCAAGGATATTCCGTGGGGGCGCGGATGAACACGCGAGGCTCCCTTTTCCTCCTTGCGCTGTGCGGTCTGCCCTCAAGCCTCGTGCTGGCGGCCGAGGCCCGCGATTCGGCGGGCCGCCTCACGCGGTACGTCGATCCGGTCCATCAGACCGCCGTTCCGTTTGGCATGCGATCGCATTGGCTCCAGCCGTGGCGGGCGTACCTCGAGACGGTGCCGGCGGCGCGGCTTCGCGAGGCGGTGGGCATCAACCTCAATGTCGAGCCCGACGAGGCCGACGCCGTGTGCCGCCACCTGGCCAAGAACGGGTTTGTGAAGGTCCGGGTCGAGTTCGGCTGGGGCAGCATCCGTTGGGACGACCCCAAGCGCCTGGCGTGTCCCGAGCGGTTCGAGAAGGTGGTGGGGGCGTGCAAGCGGCATGGGCTGCGTCCGTTGTTTCTGTTGAATGCCCACCACGGCGTGCCGTGCCCCGTGCAGTTCTTCGATGTCACGCTGGCGCAGAAGGCGAAAAAGGGCGATCGCGCGATCCGGGTCGATCCGGCCGTGCTGCCGCGGATTGTGCCGGGCCGCAGCGGGCTGAGCGGGCTGACCGACTACTGGGCCGGCGAGGTGCTCTTTGTGAAGACCGGCCCGGACGGCCTCATCGAGTTGTCCAAGCCGCTTCCCAAGGACCTGCCGGCCGGCAAGGCCCACGCCGCGACGCTGAAGTACTTGCCGTTCTATCCCTCGCGGCGCGCGTCGGACGGCCGGGTTCCGCCCCAGTTCGCCGAGACCATGGCCGGCTGGCTCGACTACACCGAAGCGATCGCGCGCGAGGCCCAACGGGTGCTCGGTACCGAGGGGTCCCCCGACGCGGGCTTCGACCTCGAGGTGTGGAACGAGCTGACCTTCGGCTCGAAGTTCCTCTCGATCAACCATTATTACGAGAAGCCGGTTGCCGAGGGCGAATGGGCGCCCAAGGAGATCTTGCGGCAGACCGTGGCTTGGGTCGTCGATCCGAAGAACCGCCTGCCGGGCGTGGGCGTGTGCGATGGATTCAACAACCAGTGGCCTTGGGGGGCAGGCTCGACGGCGCCGCCCGGCCTGGCGGCCCTGGGAAAGCACCCGTACGCGGGCGTGCGGCGCTTCCCGCAAGACCAGGGTCCGCCGAGCGGCATCCGGCCGGTCGATGCCCTGGGGCGTCCCAACGGCATTCCCGTGGCCCCGGATCGCTGGAAGGACCGGTTCGTCCCGAAGTACGTCGCGCACTTTCCCGAGTATTTCCTCACGGCGATCCAGACCGAGCACCTCATCCGCGATCTCTCGCCGATCACGACCGAACTCTACGGGGTCAAGCACGGTCGGGCCACGCACCCGGTCTGGCCGGACGGGCGAGCCGCCAAGGCCCCCGAGCTGTGGATCACCGAGGTCAACCTCGATCCCCGGGGGGCCGACCCGGGCGACCTAACCACCCTGGCGCGCGGCGGCAAGCAGCCGGTGGCGCCCGGATTGACGCCCGGCGATGCCGACCGGATGAAGGCCAAGGCGGTGCTCCGGTACTTGGTGAGTTTCGTCAACAAGGGCACGGCGAGGATCTACTTCTTTGCGGCCAAGGACCGCGACCCGATGGGACTGGCCCTCTTGCGAGGCGAGTTCTTCCGCGACCTCAAGGCGAACCGGAACCAATACCCGGCCGACGACGGGCCGCTCACCTCGCCGGCCATGCTGGCGGTGCGGCGGCTGGTCGGCGTCATGTCGGGCGGCGCGGCGATCCAACGTCCCCGGTCGCTCGACCTGGTCGAGATCGCCGAGGAGCACGGCCACAAGCAGTTCGAGGGCGATCCGGCGACGGCGGGCAAGACGCCCAACCCGCATCCGCCGCTGTACCACCGCGACGTGGTGGGCTTCTTCCCGTACCAGGCGGGCGACGGGCGGTTTGTCGTCGGAGTGTACGTCATGACGCGGAACCTCGCCCATCTGTACCGCCCCGACGCCCCGGCCAGCGACGCCTCGCGGTTCGACCTGCCCGCCGAGCGCTATCAACTTTCGATCCGCGGGGTGCTCGGCCCACAATGCACGGCGAGGCTGTACGACCCGCTGGACGACAAGGACATTCCGATGAAGGTGCTTCGGACCGCGGCCGATCAGATCGTCGTCGAAATCCCGCTGACCGACAGCCCGCGGCTGTTGGTGCTCGAGGACAGGCCCTAACATTGCCCCATTGGTTGTTTTGCAGGCCAAGGTCATGAGCCAACAGGTACACGTTTACGCGTTGCCGGAGTATGTGGGCGAAGGGGAGCTGGCGGGCGGGGTGGCCGTGGTGATCGACGTGCTCCGCGCGTCGACCACCATGGTTTACGCGCTGGACGCCGGGGCCAAGGAGATTATTCCTTGCCTTGAAATCGACGAGGCGCGGGCCGTGGCCGCGCGGCTGCCCCGCGACGAATGCGTGCTCGGCG
>JANLFZ010000709.1 GCA_024653385.1 Thermoguttaceae bacterium
TGGCCCGTCGGGCCAAGCCACGGCCATCGCTTCGCTCTGGCCGTGCCACCCGACCGCTCACCCGGCAGCCGGCTGGCCGGGCCTCATTCCTGCTTCGCGCCAGCCTTCGGCTCCTCTTGTGGCGCGGGCACCAGCATGTAGCCATCCCTTTCCCGGACCCACTTCGTGCCAGGCACCGCCACACTGGTCATGAACTCGCGGAGTGTCTGGCGGATCGGTGTGTCGCAAACAAGCTCGTAGTCCTCCTCTATTGGCCACGCAACGCGCAGCGGCACACCGTGCTTGGCAATTGCGTACGTGCCAAGCACAACTGGCAACGGGAAGAATTCGCTCGGTGGTAGGTTCACAATGCGATCCAGCCGCTGATCCCCCGAAAACAAGCGATCCGCCCCAGGAATTCCTTCGCCATGTGGCGGCAGGAGGTAGTACTTGTCCTCGGCCACCGAGTAGACCGCGCGCTTGGGTACGTCCAACACCCTGCAAATCTCCTGGAGTTTCCCGCACGCCTTTGAGTCAGGTTCTCTCAGGCCAAAGTACCGCCGGTGTGCGTAATAGTCTCTGAGAGCCCACCGAATCGCGACCCGGTAGCTGGTTTCTGGCGTCGCTCGCAGGATCTCGAGAGCCTTGTTCAGCACGTCGCCATCTTCCCGCCGAAGCTCGCCCGACTGAAGGAATCGCAGGAACTTCGGACGGTTGATTTCCCGCCAAACCTTGGCGTCCACTCCGTGCGGCGGGTTGATGTGGAATTCAACCGTCTTGGATTCGACCATTCGCCCCTTCGGGCAGATCGGGTAGAGTGGATATGTGGCCTTGGCCCGATACCGTCCCGGTTCGGCGAAAACAAGTTGGCTTTCGCCGGGGTGCGCGCCGTGATGTAGCAGCATTCGAAACACGTACACCTTCTGCTCGCCCGGCTGCAGCGGTAGCGCGGCATCCAAATCATGCCAAATCTCGATGGGATGCTTATAGGGCCGCAACGGTCCTTCGCCGCGGCCAATGTCAAGGTCAACGGCATACGAGAAGTTGCCGACCCATGCCAGAACAGCGCTCCGACCCGTGTTCTTCAACGTCACAATCAGGACCACGGGTTCGCCCAAGAGATATTCCGTGCGCAGCGACGTCAGCGCGACGGTCACCGAACGATCCGGCGAAGCCTCATTGGACGGTTCTGCAGCCAAACTCGCGCTGGCGACGTACCCAACGCAGGCCAAGCAACAACTCGCTAGCATTCTCGTTCGCATGAATCCCCCCTGTGCGGAAGCTAACCTGCGCGAAAGACAATTTGGCTATGGTCCCAATGGGCGCGGGGAGGAGCGGATAGCCTTCAGCGACGCCTCCGTATATCGACTTGGAACACCCTCACTCCTCCGTGTGACAGGCTCGATCTCTCTTCCGAGACCGGAAACAGCATGCCCTAGCTCGTGAACGACCAAATCTCTTTCGACTTCCCCAGGGTCGTAATTGAACTCTAACGCCTCGTCCCAGGTGCTCTCCAAGAAGATGAAAGACCCGCCGCTTGTCCCAAGCGTGGCCCCCTTGCGAATGGAGGTCTCCGCCTGCGGATCATTATCATACCCAGGGTGCTCCTGGAACGCACCCAGCAAATACGCCACCCAGAATGACGAGCTGTTGGCCGCCGCGGAGTCCCAATCCCGCACCTGCAAATAATCTGCGAGGTTTAGGCGGAACGCCACGTCGCCGTTGTTGTCCCCCACGTCCGTCATTACCTTCACGTACGCCTCGGCCATCGCGTTGGCCAATTCGCTCATGTCGGGCATGGGGACATCCTGGCCATCATGGAGGAGATCGTCGTCCCGGAACCAGACGGAACCATTGGACATGGGCGGTTCTGAGTTCCCCGATAGGAGCACCGTTAGGCTTGCGGCTGTATTGCTGACGATTTCGTAAACGTAACCCTGAGAATCCTGAAGCCAGCCCCTCTGGAAGCGATCGGGCTCCAGGCCCCCAGTGGCCAGGGGTACCGTGTAGGTTCCATCCCCGTTATCGGTCACGGTGCCGCTGGCGTCCGCCACTGTGTTGCCCTCCACCGG
>JANLFZ010000710.1 GCA_024653385.1 Thermoguttaceae bacterium
CCGCTTGCGGGAGAGGGGCCGGGGGTGAGGGCGGCCGGCGCATCCCCACCCCGCTACGACGACCACCGCAAGCTGCTTGTCTACCGAGACGATTCCGGCGCCTTGCGTGACGTCAAGACTCCTGCCGACTGGGCCCTCCGCCGATCCCATGTATTGGCCAACGTGCAGCTCGTGATGGGCCCACTGCCGGGACCCGAGCGCCGCGTGCCCCTGGACGTGAAGATTCTCGGCGAGGAAAAGACCCCTCGCTACCGGCGGATCAAACTTACCTTCGCCGCGGAGCCGCAAGATCGCGTACCCGCCTACCTGCTCGTGCCCCACGAAATCCGCGGCAAAGCCCCTGCCGCCTTGTGCCTGCATCAAACCACGTCGATCGGCAAGGGGGAGCCGGCCGGGTTGGGCGGCCGGGCCACGCTTCATTACGCCCACGAGTTGGCCAACCGGGGCTACGTATGCCTCGTGCCCGACTACCCCTCGTTCGGCGAGTACGCCTACGACTTCGCCAAGCACCCCGAGTACGCCAGCGGCTCGATGAAGGCCATCTGGAACAACCACCGCGCGGTCGATCTGCTCGAGTCGCTTCCGGAGGTCGATCCCGACCGCATTGCGGCGATTGGCCACTCGCTGGGCGGGCACAACGCGATCTTCACGGCGGTCTTCGACCAGCGGATTCGCGCCGTGATCTCCAGTTGCGGTTTCACCGGTTTCCACGACTACTACCAGGGGAAGCTCGCCGGCTGGACGAGCGACCGCTACATGCCGCGGATCCGCGAGGTGTACGGGAACGACCCCGACCGCGTGCCGTTCGATTTCTACGAGCTGATCGCGGCGCTGGCCCCGCGCCCGGTGTTTGTCAACGCCCCGCTCCACGACGACAACTTCGATTGCGCCGGGGTCAAGCGCGTCGTGGCGGCCGCCTCGGCGATCTACAAGTTGTGCGGCGCCGAATCGCGGCTTCAGGCGGTCTACCCCGACACGGGGCACGATTTCCCCGACGCGGTCCGCCAGTCGGCTTACGATTGGCTCGACCAATGCTGGAAATGATGGGACTGTCCCCAGCCTGTGAACGGTTGCCTTTGCGAAAGCCTCCCTCCCCTTGAACCTTGCGAGTCACGCCATGGATCACCAGTCATTGCGCATGCCCGTTGTTGTCGTGGGCCTCGTCGCGTGCCTTCAATTCTGCGTGCTGGCGGGCGAGGCCCCGCCGAGCAAGATCCAGCACGTCGATCTTGTCCACTTCTCGCACACCGACTATGGATTTACCGATCATCCCGCCGTCTGCCGCGAGCTTCAGGTGCGCTACCTCGACATCGCCATCGACGGCGTGCTGGCCACGCTCGACAAGCCGGCCCCCGCGCGCCTGGCGTGGACGGCCGAGACGACCGTGGCCGTGCTCGACTGGTGGCAGTCGGCCTCGCCCGAGCGGCGAGCGGACCTGCTCAAGGCGATCGAAAGCGGGCAGTTGGAGATTTCGGCGTTACCCCTGAACAACACGCCCTTTCTCGACGCGGGCCAGTGGCGCACCATGCTCCACTGGCTGCCGGAGGACCTCTGGCAGAAGGCCCGCCCGCAAGCAGCCGTGCAGAACGACGTGAACGGCTTTCCGCGGGCCGGGGCGATGGCGCTATTGGACCGCGGCATCCGCTACCTTTTTTCGGGCATCAACGAGGATAGCGGCGGGGCCCCCATGCGCCGCCCCGCCGCCTTCTGGTGGAAAATGCCCGACGGGCGCAAGCTCTTCGTCTACCTGAACTACTCGTACCCGACGGGCTACTGGTTTTTCGAGCCGGCTGAGTGGCGTCGCGGGCCGGTACCCCGGGCCGGCGACGCGCGGTATCGGCCGCCGCGGGCGGGCGATTTCCTCGCCGCCGACGAGGCCTCGGTGCGCAAGGCCCATCGGCACCTGCTCGAGCGGCTCCACGCGCTGGAAGCCGAGGGATTCTCTTACCCGACGCTTACGCTGTCGATCACCAACCAGTGGCGGATCGACAACGACCCGCCGATGTTGTTCCTTGCCGACTTCGTCGCGGCGTGGAACCGTTTGGAC
>JANLFZ010000711.1 GCA_024653385.1 Thermoguttaceae bacterium
TTGTTTCCTCGACGGTAGAGGCCGGCTTTCGTCAAAGGGGCGAACCATAGTCGGAACCGACACCGGGGCGATTCGGGTGTTGCCGCGGTGGGTGAGCACGCATAACCTGCCTCCGCAAGGAGGTCAGGTATGTGCTGCGGAGCCAAGGAGGCCGGCGGCGTTTATCGTCCCCGGCACCCGCAAGAGTCGCCATTTTATCAACTGGTCGAGCGCTTCTACCCGAAGTTCGAGGCGGTGTACGAGGAGCGTTACCAGGAGCGCTATGGTTTCTGGCGGCCGATCATCGGGACGGTGGTGCGCAAATTCCTCGAGTGCGGCGACCTCAAGCACGGCTTTGCACGCGTCCGCTGCCCCAAGTGCGGCGAGGAATTTTTCGTTCCGTTTTCCTGCCGCGGCCGATGTTTCTGCCCCAGTTGCCATGAGAAACGGGCGCTGGAAAAGGCGGGTTGGGTCGCCGAGCATGTCTGCGCTGAGGTCCCTCACCGCCAGTTCGTGTTCACGATCCCCAAGCGGCTCCGCATCTATTTCCGGTTCGAGCGGCGGCTCCTGGGTGAGCTGTGCCGGGCCGCGGCCCGCACCGTGACGACCGTTTACCGGGCAGCGAGCGGCCGGCCCGACGCCGTGCCCGGGATGGTCGGGGCCATCCAGACGTTCGGTCAACTGATCCATTGGCATCCGCACATTCACGCGCTGTTGACCGAAGGTGTGTTCCTTCCGGATGGCACGTTTCTGCCGTTGCCCAAGCTGGCCACGGAACCCTTCCTCAAACTCTGGGAACAGGAGGTCTTCGC
Source organism: Thermoguttaceae bacterium (assembly GCA_024653385.1). Classification (GTDB taxonomy): domain Bacteria; phylum Planctomycetota; class Planctomycetia; order Pirellulales; family Thermoguttaceae; genus JANLFZ01. Next base: position 792 of record JANLFZ010000711.1, read on the forward strand.
CCTGCTCCTGGCCGAGGGGAAGATTACCGAGGAGCTCGTCGCGAACATCCGGTCCTGGAAGCACTCGGGTTTCAGTGTGGACCAGAGCGTGCGCTTGGAGGGCGGCGACCAGGCGGGGATTCAGCGGCTCATTCAATACTTCCTGCGCTGCCCCTTTTCCCAGGCCCGGATGATCCGCCCTCGCCCTGGGCGGGCTACGGCGGGACAAGTCGAGGTGACCGACGCGGGCAAGGTGATCTACAAGACCGAGCATAACGCCGTCGGTCGCTTTCCTGAACCGGGGGACGGCGAACTGCTGGCCGGTCCCTCGCGCAACTTCCAGGTGTTCGAGCCCTTGGATTTCCTGGCGGAAGTGACTCAACACATTCCTGACCCAGGGGAGCATCTGATCCGCTACTACGGATGGTATTCGAACAAGACCCGAGGGCAACGGGCCCAGCGGCCACCCGCGGCGGCGGCCGGAACCGGGATGGCCGTCCGCTCCCCCTGGGCACGCGAGGCACGGAAGGGCTGGGCGGCCCTGATCAAGCAGGTTTACGAAGCGGATCCACTGTGCTGTCCTCGCTGCGGGGCCGAGCTCAAGATCATCGCGTTCATCGAGCGGCACCAGACCGACGTCATCGAGAAGATCCTCCGGCACTGCGGACTGTGGGACGAGCCCTCAGTTCGTGCCCCGCCCTCGGCGAAGATCTCGGTTACGGGCTGAGGCTCAGGGCCAAGGGAACCGGTGGAGCGGTGGCGCCGCGCGTGAGGCGGGGCATCCGCCCGGCGGCGAGGTGCGCCCTCGAAGTCCGGTGCGACCACCGTTTCCAGACGCCGTGGCCCCCTGACCGGCCTTCCTGGAGACCACCCCGGCCATTCGGGGGCAGGTGGGCGGCCGCCCACCTGCCCCCGAAGACCGACGCAGCACTGAGCAGGGAACAATTCTGCCGCGTTTCGCCTTGAATGGCCATACCGGGCCAGGCACACTCCGACCACGTCGAAAAAGCAAATGCCTATCAGTTAATGGAGGCTCACAAACAGATCGGCGCGTTGCCGCTTTGCCAGCGCAACGCGGTCGTCGAGATCGACGTAGGTGTCGCTCGAACGCGTCAATACCACTTTCAAATCGGCTGCCTCAAGCAACGAGCGAATTCGCCGCGCGAGCAACAACGTGTGCGTTTTCTCCTGGTACTTGGGAGTCTCATATCCTTTGTCCTTGCCTCCGTGTCCGGGGTCCAGGGCAACCACACGAACCTGGCGCGGGG
>JANLFZ010000712.1 GCA_024653385.1 Thermoguttaceae bacterium
TCAAGTTCACCGCCCGCGAGTACGACGCCGCCACCGGCCAGTACTACTACCGCGCGCGGTACTACGATGCCGCGATCGGCCGCTTCACCACCGAGGACCCGCTCGGCTTTGACGCCGGCGACATGAACCTCTTCCGGTACGTCTCCAACCGACCCACCGTATTTGCCGATCCCCGAGGAACCGAGGCGGCATTCGCTCCGACAGACTGGTCCGTGTTGACGCTGCCCGGAATCGCCCCGCAGTATGCGGAATACATGCAGGCGATGGTCGAGAACGCCGCGCCCGTGATGGGCGAGGCCGACGGCGAGTCAGACGAGGGGTGGTTGTCGTCTTTCTGGAACGGGGTCACAGGCGCCGCCAGCGATGCGTGGGCCATGGTCACGCACCCGGTCGACACGGTGTGTGGGTTCGGCGCGGGGCTGGTGGACACCTTCCTTTCGGGCCAGGCGTGGGATAGCTTTCAAGGCGCTTTGGTCGGCGTGCCGGGCGCTCCTTTGTACGTCTTGACGCTCGGGTACGTCGATCTCACGGACTACGTCTCTCCCTTGTACGGACATGAGGACGCCTACAACAACGGATGGTGGGTCGGAGCCGGCGTTGACGTTGCGGAGGCCGCGGCCGTTGGCGTTTGGCATTTTTTCGGGCCGGCGGGGCCCATCGCGCACGAGATCGCCTGGTACACGAAGGAGCTTGAGGATACCAGACGCTTGGTGGTCGAATACGAGGCCCTGTACGAGGCAGCAACCGCCGCCGGGCAGTTCGAGAGAGCGCAGGCGTATGCGAGCATGATTCGCCTTTGGGAATTGGAGATCGCCAGTATGGAAGAGTGGCTGTCGTTCTTGGCTTCTCTCGTTTAGTTTGTGGAGTTGGCTTCAGAATGAGTAACATGGACGCGTTTAGCGAACGTGAAGAGGGGCGCGAAGTCTCTGCAAACGAAGCGGATCGCGCGCTAGAGCGGTTTCGTGCGAATCAGCGCAGCCACTGGGAGGCGTTGGCAGGACCTCATCTTGGCGAGATGTTGCAGAGCCGCGAAAACGCTCGGCAACATCTGACAAATCCAGACCCGAGGATACGATTGGCAGCGTTGCAAGTGCTTGAACACGTTTGGAATCCAAAACCTGGCGACGACTTGTCGCGGGAATGTGAAAGGATGGCACTTGAGGATGCTGACCCGCAAGTTCGCAGCTCGGCCCTCTTTACACTTGGGGCGTGTTACCACGGCACGGATGACTTGAGGATTGGCAAGCTCCTTGCTGGCGTCGTCCGCGACGACGCACAGCCCAGCGGTTGCCGACAATCAGCTTATCTGGCTCTGTACGCGATCAAGAGACAACGATTTCCCGCAGGGCTTGTCCGGACCCTTGCGCAGCGGTCCATGCGCATACCCGACGAAATCGATTGGGCATTTGTGGACAGTTTCCTCGTCGAAGGCCGGCCGACAAAGCAATCAGCGGACACACTCCAGGCGAGGATCCAGAGCCTTCCGGAGCCGTTCAGAACCGCTGCCCGCCACTATCGCGAGGGGTGCAATGCATACGACAATGCTCGCTTCGAGGAATCGATTGGGCACTTGACACGCGCGATTCGGGCGAGTCCTCAATCGCATGGGCCCTATCTTGTCCGTGCGCGTTGTCTGCTGAAACTCGGCAAACTCGACGAGGCGATCATGGATCTTAGCAAGGTCGTCGAATTGAGGCCGGAGTTGGCGGCGGCATACCAGGCTCGCGCCGAAGCGTATAGGCAGAAGGGGCTCGTGGAGATGGCCGATGCGGATCTGCGGCGTGCATGGGAGTTGGATCCAGGACTGAAGCGGTTCGAGAGTTAATCCCGGTCGGGTGGCACGCACTGAACGGCCGTGAAGGGCGTGGCTGGTCGGCCCAGACCGCGGCCGTCGCTTCGCCCTGGCCGTGGCATCCGTCCGAATCGGGAGGGGTTTCCAAAGCCTTAGAATCATGCCAGAAGAACGGTTGGTATACGTGTCTCATTGGTGGCTCCTATCGATTGTCTTTGTGGTGGTGGTTTCCGTCG
>JANLFZ010000713.1 GCA_024653385.1 Thermoguttaceae bacterium
CCGGTCGAATCGCCCGCGGCCGCGGCCTCGACCCTCGCGGTAAAGGCAAAGTTCCTCGGCGGCAAACAGGTGTCCTGGTCGCACCGCTGGGCGAAAACCGCGCCCGAGATCTTCAGGCGGCTGGGGTCGACCGACCGGTTGAACCGGATCGGGGCCGCCCAGGTCACCTTGCCCGAGTGCGTCTCGACCGTCAACCCGTCGAACGCCTCCGACTTCTTCTTCACCGGAGCGGGGTCGGCCTGCCAATCGCCCGCCAACTCATAGTCGTCCGATGGGTCGAGGCGGATTCTCGTGCGAACCGGGCCCCCGGGGGCCTGCGTGATCGAGTAGATGTACCATCCGGGTTCGATCGTCGCTGAAACGAGCAGTTGGGCCCGCTGGCCATCGTTGGCAAGCACGATCCGGCCGGTGACAGCCAGTTTGGGGTCCGGTGTGCCCCGGCCAAGCCCGGCGGGTCCGCCCAATCGGAGGCTGTCCTCCTGTTGGCCTAGCGCGAGTTCTGCCAACAGCATCAACCCCAAGACGGTCGCCGCCGCCAACGCACACCACCAGCGTTGCTTCATGGGAGATTCCTGAATGCCATCCCGATCCAAGAGGCCCCAGAAGGGATAGATGTCGCACAAGGCCCTTGGATACACGATTTCAGTTTAGGGGAATTGTAGGGCGTGGTGGAACCCCGGTTCCGGGCGATACCTGCGCACGGGGTGAACGCCATCCCCCGCGACAACTGATTCGAGCCGTTGTGCAATCTCTTGGAGGCGATCGAGAACCGCCGCGTGGGAGGGGAACTCCCGCTGTTGGAGGTAGATCCAGTCCGTCCAATTCAAGCCCGACAGGACGACCGTGCTGCGGTCGAAGGCTTCGATCAAGTCGATTTCGGCGTGGCTCAGCGGCCGGATCGCCCCATACGCTTCCATGCCCGCGACCCAACCCTGCGCGTCGTCCAAGACCATGCTGCCCAAGAGTCGAGCTATGTCGGCAGCGACGTTCTCGAAACGCGCGGCGCCGAAGTCGACCAGCCCGGCGACACGGTCTTCGAGGTAGAGCACGTGCTCGTGCCACACGTCGCATAAGCATGGCTGAAGGGGAACCACCTGACGCTCGGCGTGCGCCAGCAGGCAATCCAGCCCGGGCAGGGCGGCCGGCACCATGTCGAGCACGTGCCGCATAAGGCGGTCCAACTCGGGGCAACCGATGCTGGGAAGCGAGTCGGACAGTTCGCCCAGATCCCGACCGGCCCACTCGGCCAGGCGCCGACGGCGCTCGACGATCCCCGGCGAGACGGCGAGCACGCGCGCGGGCTCGGGCGGCGGAAAGGTGGCCAGGGCCATGTGGACCTGCGCCATCGCCCTCATCGCCGCTTGGAGCTTCCCGACCGAAGGCCGACGCCGGTAGTCGGCGCTGCCGGGCATCCAGGTCGCAAGCTCCCACAAGAAACCGCCGTGGCGAACGTAGCTTTCTCCGTCGCGGGTTGGGCTAGGCACCGGGACAAACGAACATCCGCGCGCCGACGCCCAGTGTTGTACCGCGTGGATGAAACGTAGCCTGTCTTCGGTCGGATGGGCGCGGGGCCATCGCCGCAGGCAGAACGCGCCGGAGGGCGTCTCCAGTTTCCACAACAGTGCCCCGCTGAACCCGCCGGCCCAATCGAGGAACTCGATCCGACGCGGTCGGCACGCTTCCGGATAGGCGATGAGAACCTCACGCGGCGGTCTCTCCATGCCACGACCTCCATCCCATGTCCCCCCGCGATCGTGCCCCGAAACGAAGGCTTCCGGCGGTCACGGATCGACTACGGCAGAAGTCGGCACTCCCCTTCGCGGAACAGCCGGACGTAACGCCTTCCGTGATCGTCGAACCACACGGCCAACCACTTGGGTACCCCCGGCCAGAGGTCCGGTTCAAGAGTACGGCCATCGAAGGTAAACGGTTTGGCCGGATCGCGGATCAGTCCGCGCACGGTGGGCGTCACGTCGGCCCAGGTCAATCCGGCGCCGAACCTGGCTTCGATCAGGGTGAATGGT
>JANLFZ010000714.1 GCA_024653385.1 Thermoguttaceae bacterium
CAGTCCCATTTTCGCGCGTGTTCGGCGCGAAAATCGGGACAGTCCCCGTGAACGGGTACGTGCTTGCTTGCCGTGCCGGCGCCGTTATAATCAGCCCTACGGTCACGGGCCTTACCGGATGCGCGGAACGAGGCGCCGCCTCGCCGGAGGGAGCCATCCCCCGCGACCATGGGATAGCGACCGTATGGCAGATCTGGGCGTCAACATCGACCATGTCGCCACGGTGCGGCAAGCGCGCCGTACCTTCGAGCCAGACCCCGTCTGGGCAGCCGCGTTGGCCGAGTTGGGCGGCGCCGATGGGATTACGCTCCATCTGCGCGAAGACCGGCGGCATATCCAGGACCGCGACCTGCGCATTCTGCGCGAGACGGTGACGGTCAAGCTGAACCTCGAGATGGCGTGCAACGACGACGTGCTGGCCATCGCGTGCCAGATCAAGCCCGACCAGGCCACGCTCGTTCCCGAACGCCGCGAGGAGATCACCACCGAAGGCGGGCTCGACGTGGCGGGCCAGAAGGCTCGTGTCGCGGAGGTGATGGCGCGATTGCGCGACGCCGGCGTGTCGATCAGCTTGTTCCTCGATCCCGACCCGCGCCAGATCGACGCCGCCGCCGAGCTGAAGGCCGATGCCGTCGAGTTGCACACGGGCCAGTACGCGATGGCCCCGCCAGGCCCCAAGCGCCACGAAGAACTGGAAACCCTCCGCCGGATGGGCGCCCGGATCCGGGAAGCCGGCATGGCCTTGCACGCTGGTCACGGCCTTACCTACCACAATGTCCGGCCCGTGGCGAGCATCGAGGGGATGCACGAGTTGAATATCGGGCACAGCATCGTGGCGCGGGCGATCATGGTCGGCTTGGAACAGGCCGTGCGCGAGATGAAACGTCTCGTCTCTTGATCGTCGTAGGACGGTCTTTGCAGGCCGTCATGGTTTCGAGACGGCCCCGAAAGGCCGTCCCATAAGCAAGATACCCTTAGACTCCAGACCACCCCATGCCCACCCGCGCTGAATCCTTTGCCGGCCTATCGGTGGCCCTTATCACGCCGTTTCGCGACGGTCAGGTCGATGTCGCGGCCCTCCGGCAGCAGATCGAGTTCCAGATCGAGGCGGGCACGACCTGCATCTGCCCGGTCGGCACCACCGGCGAATCGCCGACGCTCTCGCACGCCGAGCACGAGCGGGTGATCGCCGTGGCGGTCGAGGCCGCGGCCGGCCGGATCAAGGTCATGCCCGGCACCGGATCGAACAGCACTGCCGAGGCCCTGCGTCTGACCCGGTGGGCGGCCAAGACCGGCGCCGACGCGGCCCTGGTCGTGGCGCCGTACTACAACAAGCCGACCCAAGAGGGGTTCTACCAGCATTTCAAGGCGTTGGCCGAGGCGGTGGACATCCCCATCTGCGTCTACAACATTCCAGGCCGGACCGGCAAGAACATCGAGCCCGAAACGATCGCCCGGATGGCCGAGTTGCCGAACATCGCCATGGTCAAGGAGGCCACCGGGTCGATGGACCAGGCGTCGCAGATCGTCGCCCTCACGGATCTGACGGTGCTCAGCGGCGACGATAGCCTGACGCTGCCGCTGTTGGCGATTGGTGCCCGGGGGGTGATTTCCGTCGTGGGCAACATCGTGCCCCGCGACATGATCGCGCTTTTCGCCGCCTTCGAGGCCGGCAAACTCGCCGAGGCCCAGGCCTGGCACAAGAGGCTCTTCCCGCTGTGCCGCGACATGCTCGGCCTTGCCACGAATCCCATCCCCATCAAAGCCGCGATGAAGCTGCTGGGGCGCGACACGGGCGAGCTGCGTTTGCCCATGACCCCGCTGTCGGCCGCCGATGAGGCCCGGTTACGCAAGACGCTTGTCACCTACGGCCTGCTGTCGTCCGGGTGACTTGGGGTTTCCGGCACTGGCGACTACGATCGTTGGCCGAAGGGCCTGTAAAACAATAAGTTGGGCAAACATGAGAGAGCAAGGAAGCGCAAGC
>JANLFZ010000715.1 GCA_024653385.1 Thermoguttaceae bacterium
GTCGCCGTCGGCCGCGGCGCCGTTGCCGGGCCGACGGCGACGCCGAGGGCCAGGTCAACCTGTACCTCTTCTGGAAGACCCACGATCTGATCGACCGGGCCGACCGTTGGGAAATGACCGCGGGACTGGTGGCCAAGGCCCCGCGCGACGAGTGTACGGCGGACATCACCCCGCGCCGCTGCCAGGGCTTCAAGCCCCGGCCCGGCCAGCGCGTGCGATGGACGAACACCCAGGCCGGGCAGACCGAGGCGATTCAGTCGGGCGAAGCGAAGGCCGACCGCTGGGGCCTGGTGACCCTCGAACAGGTCCGCCTGAGCAAGGCCACGAACCGGATCCGCATCGTGCCGGTGGGGGCCGGGGGCGATTAGGGCAGCCGCGTGGCGCCCGGCGCGTCGGATAATGCCCGGCGTGCCGAATGGAGTCGTCAACCCGCTCGCCACGCCGCGGCAATCTCGGTGGCCAGCGGGCCGGTCGGGTCCAGCTCGCAAACGGTCTTGAGCACGCGAGGAAGACCGTCCCGGGCAAGCTGCCGGGCGAGGGCCACGGATTGCGGGTCGCCGGGGTGCTGGTAGCGCAGCGCGGCAACGATCCCACGCACGATCCACTGCCGCGGCAGCCCGTACTGCACCGCAAGGTTGGCCGGAGCGACCAGGCGCTCGCGCGGCGACAGTTTGCGGATCGGGTCGCGGACCACGCGGAGGATTTCGTCGCGCATTTCCGGCACGGCCCCGCGCCGGCACAGGTCGCGCTTGTACTGGTCGATCGATGCGGGGGAAAAGCCGTGCTTGCGCCGGACCACCTCGCCGAGTTCATCGAGCGCCCCGAGCACCTGCTCGGCCACCACGGGGTCGGCGACTGCTTCGTGAATGTACCGGTGCCCCCGATGAAATCCCGCGTACCCGCACACCGCGTGCCCGCCGTTGTGGATGAACAGCTTGCGTTCCAGTCGCGCCGTCTGGTTCTCGACCAGCTCGAGCGCCGACAGGGCGTCGGGCTTTTCTCCGCGGAAGGCATCGGCTCGGGCGGTCCACTCGTTGTAGTCCTCGGCCACGAGCACAAGCGGATCGGGTTCGGGTCGAGGCACGACGCGGCTAATCATCGCGTCGGGAAACCCCACATGCTCGTCGCACCACGCCAGCGCGTCGCCGGCCAAGAGCGCCCGCACGTGCCGGCCCAAAGTCGACGAGCTGTCCATCATGTTTTCGCAGGCGATGCAGTTCAGCGGCGCGGTGCGGCCCGACGCCGCGCACCGCGAGACGCCCATCGCAATGGTCCGCGCGACGTCGGGAAGGTTCTGGTCGAAGACGGCCGTCAGCACCATAACCGCGTTGGCGATCTCCGCGGCAACGGCCTCGCGGTCCTCCGAGAAGAAGACGCGGTATCCGTGGACCTCGATCTCTTGGGGATGCTCGCCGAACAGCCGCACGGTGTACCGGCCCGCGCGGCGCAGGGCATCGACCAACTCGGGCTTCTTGTCGACGAAGACGATCTCGAAGCCCGCCTGCCAGGCGAGAAGGCCGACATGGCCGCGTCCCGTGGCCCCCGCTCCGAAGACGACGATCTGGTTCGACATGGCGCTATCCGTCAGCGATTGGTCCGATGGTAGTCGTCTTCGACGCGGACCACGTCGTCCAGCTCGGGGGTGCTGACCTCCAAAAGGCGTACGTCCTCGACGGCAATGGCCCGGTGCTTGCGACCCGGCTTGTTCTCGACCACGTCGCCTGGGCGAAGGGTGAGCGTTTCCATGCGGCCCTCGTCGTTTTCCCACTCCATCTGGAGTATGCCCGAATCGACGTAAATGTGCTCGTGCTTCGCGACGTGGTACTGGAGGCTGGACCGCGTGCCCTTCTTGATTTCAATGATCTTGAAGGCGTATTTGGCGGTATGGGCAACCCAGATCTCTCGTCCCCAGGGCTTTTCGACGATCTTCATCACGAGGAGTCCTCCGCGCGTCGTGGGTCATCGCTGATCGGAG
>JANLFZ010000716.1 GCA_024653385.1 Thermoguttaceae bacterium
ACAGACGCTCCAATTCGACCTACGGTTTCTATTAGGCGAATCCTAGGTTGACAACGTGTCGATCCAAGGCCGGTTTGCACCGGCTCTCGTCCATTGGATCGGCCAAGGTACATCGAGACGATCGTGAGGAGGGGGCAGCCGGTTGGTTGGGGGGTCGCCCCCGCCCGACTGCCCGCCGCCCGCGTGGTTCTCCTAGCGAGGATCTTCTACTATGAGAAGCTTCATGGGTCGTGGTTTGCGCGGGGGCTGGTGGTTGGGCTTCTTGGCGTGGGCCTTGGTGCTGGGCGGGGCGTCGGTGCTGTGGGCCCAAGCGCCGGCTCCGGTGGTGGTGCGCGTCGAGGAGGACTGGGAGATGGTCGTGGCCACCCCGGACCCCGACATCGCCGGTCCCCAGGTGACGTGTGTGATCTCGCCGACGGGCAGCTTGGCCGGCGTCTACGCGGCGTTCGAGTTGAACCAGCGGAGCCTGCCCTCGTTCCATCCCGGCGGTCTCCAGCTCCAGTTGTGGAGCGGCGATCGGCCCGTCTTCCAAACGCCGGGGCCTTCGGCGGCGGTGATGTCCACGGCGGGCGAAACCGTGCGCTGGACCCAGGTGATGCGCGTGGCGGACGGCGTCGTCGTGTTCGAGGTCGTCAACGGGAGTTCGGCGACCTGGGGCGCCTTCGGCGGCTCGGGATACCTCAAACTCTTCGTACCGGCGGGCCTGGGGGATCTCAACGCATACAGCCCCGAGGTCTCGGTCCAGCATTCGGGGGTCGGGTTCGCGGGCAACCGCGTCCAGTCGCTCGTGCTGAAGCGCGTGCGTTACCAGCTTTCGACGGGCGAGGTGCTCGAGGACGGCACCGCCCGCGTGGTCCACAGCCTCCAGTAAGCCCCGCCCAGCGCGCTTGGGGAAGAACATGTGTGCCACTGCGTCCGCGCGGGTGGCGCCAACTCACCGCAGCGCCGCTGGTCAGCGCCGCAGTGGCACACTAAAGGAAGGAATGACCAACGATGTCTAGCCATACTCGCCATCCCGCACGTTCGGGCAACGTCATTGTGACGACCCTCTTCATGCTGTTCTCCCTCCTGGTGATCGTGGCCCTGGCCGTCGACCTGGGCTACGTGCAGGTGGTTGCCACCCAAATGCAGCGCACCGCCGACGCCGCCGCCATCGCCGGTGCGTGGAGGCTCCTCGAGGAGAAAGGGCCCGAGAATCGGCCCATCGACGGCTCGGCAATCCGCAGCACGGCGGGCCAATTCGCCGGACTCAACGAGGTGCTCAACGCCGCGCCGGCGCTGGCCACCGAGGACACCGCGATCGGCCGGTTGAGCTATCCCTTCAATCAGTCCGTGCAATTGACCTACGACCAGCCAAGCGAATTCAACGCCGTCAAAATCCGCGTACGGCGGACCGAACAGCAGAACGGGCCGGTCGGGCTGTTCTTCGCCCGCGTCATGGGCATCCACTCGTGCGAACTCGAAGCCGAGGCGACCGCGGCCTTCATCGACAACTTCGCGGGCTTTCGGAGCCCCGACGACGGCAGCAACCTCCACATCCTGCCGTTCGCGCTGGACGAAACCACTTGGAACGCCTTGATGGCAGGTGTCGGCACGGACAACTACCGCTACGACCCCGATACCCAATCGGTCACCAGCGGCTCCGACGGCGTGCTCGAGGTCAATCTGTACCCCGAGGGCACGGGCTCGCCGGGCAACCGAGGCACCGTCGACATCGGCTCCAGCAACAACAGCACCGCCGATATCTCCCGGCAGATCCGCTACGGCATCACCCCGGAAGATCTGGCCCACCACGGCGGCCGACTCACCTTCGACGAGAACGGCGAGTTGGTCCTTAACGGCGACACCGGGATCAGCGCCGGCGTGAAGGACGACCTCGCCTCGATCATCGGCCAGCCGCGAATCATCCCGATCTTCCGAACGGTCGTGGGGCCGGGCAACAATGCCCAGTACACGATCGTCAAGTTCTGCGG
>JANLFZ010000717.1 GCA_024653385.1 Thermoguttaceae bacterium
CCACCGAAATCCACTCGCCTTCTTTGATGACCTTCTCGCCGATGGCCATCTGGCGCTTTTCGAGGTCAATCTTGATCATGTTGGCGCCGACGACGCAGGGGATGCCAAACTGGCGGGCGACGACGGCGGCATGGGAGGTGGCGCCGCCTTCGCTGGTCAGCACGCCTTTGGAGGCGATCATGCCGTGCACATCATCGGGCTTGGTGAACGGGCGCACCATGATGGTGTCCTGTTTGTGTTCTTTGGCCATTTTCTCGGCGGTATCGGCGTCGAAATAGACCTGGCCGACGGCCGCGCCGGGGGAGGCATTGACGCCCTTCGCCAGGTAGGCGCCGCTCTTCTCGGCCTCTTTGAGGGCCTCTTCATTGAACTGCGGGTGGAGCAGGGTGTCCACGTTCTCGGTGGAGACGCGCAGGACGGCCTCTTCTTTGGTGATCAAGCCTTCGTTGGCCATGTCCACGGCAATTTTGATGGCCGCCTTGGCGGTGCGCTTGCCGTTGCGAGTCTGGAGCATCCACAGTTTGCCGCGCTCAATGGTGAACTCGACATCCTGCATGTCTTTGTAGTGCTTTTCGAGTTTGTCGGCAATTTCCATGAACTGGCGATAGACTTCGGGCATGCTCTCGGCCATGTGTTCGATCGGGTCGGTGTTGCGGATGCCGGCCACCACGTCCTCGCCCTGGGCATTGAGCAGGTACTCGCCCATCATCTTGCGATCGCCGGTGGAGGGGTTGCGGGTGAAGGCGACGCCGGTGCCGGAGTCGTTGCCCATGTTGCCGAAGACCATCGTGACGATGTTGACGGCCGTGCCGAGATCGTCGGAAATGCCGGTGGCGCGGCGGTAGTCAATGGCACGCTTGCCCATCCACGATTCGAAGACGGCCTTGGTCGCCAGTTCGAGTTGTTTGTACACATCCTGGGGGAAGTCTTCGCCGACGCCCTTCTTGTAGACATCCTTGAAAATAGCCACCAGCGCCTTCCAGTCTTCGGCGGTCATTTCGGTATCGAGTTTGTAGCCTTTTTTGGCTTTGTACTCGGCCATCGGATGCTCAAAAACTTCATCCTCCAATCCGAAGACGGTGGTGCCGAACATTTCGATCAGGCGGCGGTAGGAATCCCAGGCGAAGCGGGGATTGCCGGTCAGGGCGGCCATGCCTTCCACAACCTGGTCGTTCATGCCGATGTTGAGGATAGTATTCATCATGCCGGGCATGGAGAATTTGGCCCCCGATCGGCAGGAGACAAGCAGCGGATTGGACGGATCGCCGAATTTCTTGCCGGTCTTTTGCTCGACGACCTTGAGGGCTTCGAGTTCCTGCTCCCACATGCCCTCCGGGAACTGCCCGGTCTTGCGGAATTCGTTGCACGCTTCGGTGGTGACGGTGAAGCCGGGCGGGACAGGGACGCCGGCGCGGGTCATGTCGGCCAGGCCGGAGCCTTTGCCGCCCAAGAGGGCGCGCACGCCATCCCACGAGCCGGCGTACTTTTCGGCTTCGGCGACTTCATCAAAAAGGTAAACCCATTTTTTTGCCATGATTGGACTCCTGAAAAAAAGTTTGATTGCTGTAAATGAGGACTTCCCAAGAAAATATCAAGCGGATAGTTTACCACACTTGGACATATTCGTTCGGGCTGATTTGAAAAGAGAGTGTCCAAAAAAATTGGGCTAAAATAGCGACATGAGAAAACGTCTATATTGCCAGGAGACAACCCATCAAAACCAAGCGGGAAAGACAAACGCACTTTGTACAGCAGTCTCATCTTGATGTGTTGGAGGTATCTCATGCGCCGCGCCGTGCTTTTTCTCTCTCTTGTTTCGGTCTTGCTGCTCGCCTCTTGCCAGCCTGCCCCGCAGGCCGTGGACGATAGACCGTTGACCGTCACGCCGACGGCGGACGCTGGACCGCAGACCGTGACCGCTTCCCCAACGACTGACGACCAACGACTGACGACCCCCACCCCCACCGAAGCC
>JANLFZ010000718.1 GCA_024653385.1 Thermoguttaceae bacterium
GCGACTACCTGAAGGCGATCCCCACGCTGGACGACCTGGCCGATGTGCCTCGCGGCACGCCCGTCCTGGTCCGGGGCGACGTGGATGCCAAGCCCGGCGCCAAGGTGGGGGAGGGCGACATCCGATTGCGGTCCATGGCGGAAACGCTGAAGGTCGGGCGCCAGCGTGGGTGGATCCAAGTGATTTTCGGGCACATCGGGCGCGACCCGAAAGGCTCGCTCGAGAAGGTCCGCAAGCGCATCGGCGAGATCCTCGATTGCCCGGTCGGCTTCGTGGCCGACTGGCTCGACCCCGACACGTTGACCATCAAGGCCGAGGCGGCCGCCGCCGTTCGGTCGGCCAAGCCGGGCGACGTCATCGTGCTGGAAAACACGCGCAAGTACCCCATCGAAACGGCCCTTTGGAAACTCAAGCCGGCGGGCATTCCCGATGCGGCGCCCAAGATGGCCAAGTTGGCCAACGAGTACGCCGACAAGATCGCCAAGGTCTATGTCAACGAGGCCTTCTCGGCGGGAAGCCTCGACGCCTCGACCGTGGTCGTGCCCGCCGCCATGGACCGGGTGGCGCTGGGCAACTACGTGGCGGACCAGTTCCGCAATCCGCTGATGGATTGCCTCGATGCGCAGTTGGTCATCTCCAGCGGCTTGAAGATCGACAAGCTCGACGATCTCGAGGCGATGATCAACCGCGGTAAGATCCGCTGGGTGTTCACGGCGGGGTCGCTGGCTAATGGCCTGAAGAAGGCCGCGGCCGAATTGGAGGGCAAGACCTTCTCGATCGGCGTGGCCGAAGACGCCTCGCACAGCGACAAGCCGTACTACATCCCGCGCGAACGCATCGAACAGGCCAAGAAGCTGATCGCCGAAGGCAGGCGCAAAGGCATCGAGTTCGTCATTCCCGTCGACTTCGTGCTTCAGGACGGTCGCATCTCGGCAGAGATCGGTCCCGGCGATCAGCAATTGGACATCGGCCCCGCGACAAGTGAGTTGTTCGAGAAAAAGATCGGCGAGTTTCTCGAGAAGACCCGGGGCCAGCCGCACCGCGTGGCCTTCCACAACGGGGTGTTCGGGATGTTCGAGGATCCGCGCTTCGAAGGCGGCACCAAGCGGTTCATGCCCCAACTGAAGCGGATGAAGGACGCGGGCGTGCGTGTCTACGTGGGTGGCGGCGAGGGGGGTAAGGCCCTCGAACAGTACGGCAAGCCCGACTGGGTCACCCACAACTTCACCGCGGGCGGCACCGTGCTCAACGCGCTCGGAAGCGAACCCGTGCCGTACCTGGTCGCTCTTCGCGCCGCGGCAATGAAGAAGAAGTAGTCCCACGCCGGTCATGCACGGCCGCCAACCAGGCCCACGGCGCCAACCCGTGGGCTTGTTTCACTTCTTGGAAAGCGGCATCCGAGAGCCGATTCCCAAGACGCCGGACTGCCTCTTACAGAGGTCGGCCGCCTTGGGCGCGGTGGCAAATGTCCGCCAGTTCGTCGACCGCCCTGCGGATTTGCTCTTCCGAGGCGGCGCTGGCCGCAAGTTGTTCGAGGCGGGCGGCGGAGGACGTGATGGGCGCGAAGCCGTAACTCCCGCCCGCGCCCTTGAGCTGGTGGGCCGCTCGACGCAGCGATTCCCACTGCTGGTGCTCCAGACAATAGAGGATGGTCGCCACCCGCTCGGGTAGTTCGGCCACGAACATCTCCACGATCTCGCTCAAATCGGGATCGTCGGCAAGAGACGAGTAGATTGGACGGGTCGCTGATGACGAAGGCGTCATCGTCTGACTTCCTGCATTGGAAGGGGGCTTGGTATTTCGGCCGACCGATTCGACGTGACTCCCTTTCGACGCGTACGGGTGGCTCGCTAACAAGTCTATCTCACGGCAAGGCCGGGCGGCGCGGGGACGCCAAGTGGACGCACCTGCCCGACGGACCTCACGGGACCTCACGCCGCCACCAGACATCCCCCAAAAAACCCCAT
>JANLFZ010000070.1:0-16608 GCA_024653385.1 Thermoguttaceae bacterium
CCGTGGTGGCCGCCAACCAGGCGGCGAGTCTTTGCAACTACCCGCCCTTCAGTTGGCCCGGCGGCAGCATGATCGTCGATCACGACGGCCGCGTCCTGGCCCAGGCCGAGGCGGGGCCGGGCGACCGGATCGTCGTCGGCCCGGTCGATCTGGCCGCCTTGCGGGCCGATCGCCAGCGTCGCCGAGGGCATCATCTGTTGGCCCACCTTCGCACCGAGGCCTACGCCCGCTATACGCAACCGATCTTCCCGCAGGGCCGCGGCGTCGAGCCGCCCACGATCGAGTCGAACGACGCCGCGATCCGCCGCGCCCGCCAGCGCCTGCACGGCTGAGCCGCGCCGCGACACGTCTCAAGGGCATACCCCCATTTCCTCGGTGAGCCCGCCACGCCGCATGCCCTACGCTTCTCGCGGGACCATCCCCAAGAGCGTCTGCGGCGTCTCGTAGAGGATCGACCGGGCGATCGACAACGCGTCCGGCTCGGTGTATTGTCCCTGCTCGATCTTGTCGGCCAGCACGCGGGCCAACTGCTTGCGCACGAGCACCGCCTTGGCATACGTCCACTCGACCACGTAGGCGTCGGAGAAGAAACCCACTTGCTTGTTCACGGGTAGCATCTCCAGACGCTCGGCGATCACCTGGCGGATCACGTCGGGGAAGAAGTTGTGCCACCAATAGCCGGCCAGACTCAGGTTGGGTAGCTCGCGGGCCAGCACGCACAGCGACTGGTTCGCATGGCGGCTGGCAAGGAACGCCTGGAAGCGCAGTCGCGGGTGCCGGGCGATCATCTCGCCGAGCTGGCGGATGGTGCGCTGCGCCAACCGGCTGTCGGTCTCGAAGGGCAGCGGCTCGGCGCCGAGGCTGAACTGGTAGACGATCTCGCGGCCGTGCTTCTCGAGTTCCGAAAGAAAAACCTCTTGCACGTACGACGCATAGATGTCGCGTTCGGCCGGCCCGGCTTGGGCCCGGCGTGCAAGCGCCGCAGCCATCTCGTCGGCGCTCACGCGGCGGAAGTCGATGTCGGTCGACAGGTGCGTGGCCGTGGCCAGCACGCGGCCATAGGGGATGCGGCCGACGTAGTGCTCGATCGCCGCGTGAACGTCATCGAGCGTGCGAATGGTCCGCTCGGTGGCCGGGCGCTTGCCGCCGCCGATGGGCGTTGGGCTTTCGGGCTCGCGGCCCCAACAGCGCTCCAGCTCGTAGAGGGCCGTGTCGAATTCGCCCCACTGGCACCGCGTGAAGAAACCCCACTCGAGGGCGTACTGAAGGCGGTCATCGTCCTCGCCGCGTCCGCGCCGCGCGAGTTCCGTGCCCGAGCGGCGGATATGGAGCCGGTCGAGGACCTCGTGGTGCCAGGCGCGGTCGTCGGCCCGCTCGCGCACCAGCGCGTCGAGCCGCCTCCAGTTGTCGGGCGTGACCGGCTCGTGCCAGCCGTAGAGGTCGCCCAGGATGATCCGCACGCCCCACGAACAGCTCGTGTTGCGGATCAACGGCAGGTAGGCGACCGCCTCGTGGAGCCGGGCGTGGGCCTCGTCGTCGCTCGGCCAGCCCGGGAACTGCGTCAGGCGCGCCCCGCTCGGGCAGCCGGCCGCATAGAGGTCGCTAATGACCATGTGGTACAGGAGGATATCGTGCAGGCCGCGGGCCCCCAGCCGCCCGCCCACCAGGTGCGTGTGGACGTCGAGCATCGGCACTTCGGCCAGGGCCTGCGCAAGTTCGTCGGCCAATCGGGTCACGGCAGTCTCGAAGAACGGGTCACGAGGAATGGGGAACAACGGAGTGGGCGGCGAGGAACTCTTCGACGGCCCGGCGCGTGGGGATGCCCGCCTGTCCGCCGTGCCGCGTGGCCTTGATCGCCGCCGCGGCCGAGGCGAAGGCAAGTCGCTCGGCCAGCCCGAGGCCCCGCGCCAGGGCCGAGGCGTAGGCCCCGTGGAACACGTCGCCACAGCCGGTCGTGTCGACCGCGGTGACGGGGAAGGCGGCATAGCGCCGGGCCCGCCCGCCGCGACCGGCGCTTGCCTCGGCAACGTACCACCCTCCTTCGGCCCCACAGGTCACCACCACCGCTTGCCGCCCAGGGATCCACAAGGCCTCGGCCGCGGCGGCCGGGTGCGATTGGCCTGCCAGGCGCGCCGCGAAGTCTTGCGAGACAATCAGATGATCGACCAGGGCCAAAAGTTCGGCGAAGCGCGGATCGTCGTCGCGCTCGAGGTCGGCCACGACGGGGATGTTCGCGGCCCGGGCGATGCGCGCCGCGCGGATCATGCCCTCCGTGCCGAAATGATCCACAAACACCACCCGCGCTCTCCGAATGACGTCCTCGTCCGGCCAGTCGGGCTCGGCGCCGAAGGCCCCCTCGAGGTCGTAGAGAATGGTCCGCGTGTGGTGCGCCTGATCGACCAGGATGGTCGAGTGGACCGGCCGGGCCTCGGGCCGATGACGCACCAGGGTGGTGTCGATCCCTTCCTCCTCGAATCGTCGGCGGACAAACCGCGACAGCTCGTCATCGCCCAACACGCCCGCGAACACGCACCGGGCGCCGAGCCGCGCGGCCGCCACCAACGCCGTGGCCGTCAGCCCGCCGCATTGGCGCTCGTGCCGCTCGATCGGCATTTTCGTGTCGGGCGCGGGGAAATCGGCCAGATAGACAAGGTCGTCGATCGCCACGCAACCCAGTCCAAGTACGTCGTAAGGAGCCATCGTCATAGGGGCCTGAGGGACAGTACGTGAGGATTCTCCGCGGCAACCGCCGCACGGGGGCAACGTGATACACCGCCACGTTGGTCCAGATGTTGCGCACCTGTCGCCGGCCGGCCCCCCGGACTTTTCTTGCTCCCCAGTGGACGGCTGATGAGCATCTTCAGCTTCGACTTCGGGCCTTCGAGCTTCCCGGCCAGAATGTCCTTCTCGGTGAAGCGGGCCAGCAGGATCTCGCCATCGGTCGCGCGGTTGCGGTCGTAGGATATATAGATCGTGCCATCCGGCGCCTGAACGCCGTCAGGGTAGGACACGCCCTTCCGCTCGTCGAGGATGAGGCCGCCTTCCCAGGTCTTGCCCTCGTCCTCCGAGAGCCACGCGCTGAGCTTCACGCGGCCTTGATGCGCATCGACGGCGTCGCCGTGCTTGACCAGCAGCAGTCGCCCTGAGGCGAGGCGCCGGAGGAAGAAGCGCGCGTTGGGCTGGCGGATGCCCGGCGGCTCGGTCGGCGCGGCCCACGTGCGCCCGCCGTCGGCCGAGTTGGTCTGCATGATGCCCTTGGCCGTCCGGGCCAGCATCCACAGCGTACCGTCCTTGCGCTCGACGATCATGTGCTCGTGCCAATCGGGATTGGGAAAGACCGCCGCCCCCCGCCGCTGCCACGTCGCGCCCTGGTCGGTCGAGACAAACACGTTCGCACCGCGGAGCGGGTCCAGTTCTTTGAACAGGCCCTTGAACGGTCCGAAGCCCTCTCGCTGGTCAAGCGAAATGGGAAGCATCCACTGGCCCGTGGAAAGCACGATGGGCTTGTTCAGCGCGACGCCATGCCAGATGCGGCGCGGCGTGGACCACGCGGGCCGCTCGGCGTCGGGATTCTCGCAGACGGCCGCCCACACTCCCGCGCGGCCGTCGAACATGTCCATGGACTGATCGAAAAAAAGCCACAAGCGGCCCAGCGGGTCGGTCCAGAGGTTGCCCACCAGCACGCTTCGGTCCATGGGCAGGTTTTTCGAGTGCGCATCGACCACGAGGCGCGGCTTGGACCACGTCTGGCCGTCGTCGTCGCTGGTGGCCAGCACGAAGAACGCCTTCGGGCTGTCGCCGCCGGCGA
Organism: Thermoguttaceae bacterium; assembly: GCA_024653385.1. Classification (GTDB taxonomy): domain Bacteria; phylum Planctomycetota; class Planctomycetia; order Pirellulales; family Thermoguttaceae; genus JANLFZ01. The sequence continues at coordinate 3,809 of JANLFZ010000070.1, forward strand.
CCCAACAGGCCCAAAGCCTCCCCGTCGGCGTGCGCTCGATGCCGATGGTCATGCCGTAGTCGAGCCGGTCGTAGTCGTACTCCGGCAGCGGCGACGTGTTCAGCCGCGGCGGGATGAGCGCAAGATCGGCAATCCGCCGCATCACGTCCAGTTCGTAGGCCCGCACCTCGGCCGGCGTCATCGCAGCGAAATGCGCCTCAAGGTTCTCGGCGGCCTCATGGGCGGCTGACGGAGCGAGCAGCAAGGCAGCAAGGGCGGTGAGCAAGATGGGCTTCATGGAGCCTCCTGACCGGCGGTGTCCGAAATGCTGGTCGGCGGGTCGTGGCCGTGGTCCGGGGCGGCCCACGTCGCTCCCATTCTACCTTCGGCTTGCTCGCGCGAGAATTGTCACACAAGGACCGCGCTGCCGGGTTGTTGCGGAGAAAGGCATGCCGCCGTCGCCTTCAGAATGGGAGCCGATCGTGGACAACCGGGTGAGCCTGTACTACGCTGGAGGTCCAGTCTGTCTCATGCGCCGAGAGGGAGTACGTCCCATGCCCATGGAATTCCCGTCTGCGCCGCGCTGGCGGTCGCTGTCGCCGCCGACTCGTGCGTCGAGCGCAGGGCCGATCGCAAGGCATGGTAGGAGGTCATGGTGAACATGAAGCCGCTCGACAGGCGGAGGTTCCTGGAAGTTGCCGGACTGGTCGGCGGGGCTGTGTTGAGCGGCCCCACCGAGTCGTCCTTGCGGACGTCCGAGGCCGCTTTCTCCGGACAGCCGCCGGCTCAAGCCCCGGCCGACAGCACCCCGGGCCACGGATTGGTGCAAACGGCCGCGCACGCGATGGAGATCGGACCGGGGGCGCGGATCGTGGTGGAGTCGCCGCGTCATACCCCGGTGGCGGCCGAAGTGGACGTGCTCGTCGTGGGCGGGGGGCCGACCGGAGTCGGTGCAGCCCTGGCGGCGGCCCGGGAGGGCATGCGGACGCTGGTGATCGAACGCCACGGGGTGCTCGGCGGCGTGTGGACGGCGGGCCTCTTGAACCCGCTGTTCGACTTCGAGAAGAAGGGGTGGCTCGTTGCCGAGCTGATCGAGCGGCTGAAGAAGGCCGGTGCCTGGCGGGCCTGGAAGTTCTCTTGGACGTTCGACATCGAGGCGATGAAGACGCTACTAGAGACGATGCTGGCGGAGGCCGGCGCCGCCGCTTGGTACTACAGCCTCGCCGCCGACACGATCGTCGAGCGCGACCAAGTGCGAGGCGTCATCGTCGAGAGCAAGTCGGGCCGCGAGGCCGTCTTGGCCAAGGTCGTGGTCGATTGCTCGGGCGACGGCGACGCGGCGGCTCGCGCGGGTGTCCCCTTCCGCCTCGGGCGAATCCCCGACTCCGCCTGTCAGCCGATGACGCTGATGTTCGAGATCGACGGGCTGGGCGACTGGCTCCAGACGAAGGCCGAGGACCTCTACGACCGGATGGCCGAGGCGATCCAGCGCGAGCGGCTTCCCATCGGCCTGCCGTTTGGCCGGGTCAACTACGCCCCGTGGATCATCAACGTGCCTCGTCCCGGGGCGGCCGTCGTTCAGGCCACCCACGTCTATCAGATCAACCCGCTCGACGTGCGGGACTTGACTCGGGCAACGATCCGGGCCCGTCGGCAGGCCCACGACCTGGTACAGGTGATGCGGCGCATCCCGGGGCTGGAGAACGTGCGGTTGGTGCAGACGGCGGGGGCCATCGGGGTGCGGGAGGCCCGGCACCTGGCTGGCCGCTACACCCTCGTTCTCGACGACCTCCGCGCCGGGCGCCGGTTCGACGACGCCGTGACGTTCGGCGCCTTCGGCGTAGACATCCACGACGTGAAGCCCGGCGAGAAGTCGGCCCACGGGACGAGGATCCGGCCTTACGATATTCCCTACCGCTGTCTTCTGCCCGCGTCGATCCGCGGATTGCTCTTCGCCGGCCGCTGCATCTCCGGCACGCACGAGGCGCACGCCTCGTATCGGGTCACCGGCACCTGCATGGCCATGGGACAGGCGGCCGGATTGGCCGCGGCGATGGCCGTGCGCGAACGCAAGTCGCCCGGGGAGATCGAGGGACGGGCGGTGCGCCGGGCCCTCGAGGCTCGAGGAGTCGGCTTCGCATGAAGCCGGCGTGGCCAGGCCGGCTAAATGAGATTGCATGATTCTGGGAGGTCACCCGGCCGGTGTCCCACTGCTTGACCGCTGCCGGCACCCGCTTTTTCTCAGATCCGAGAACGCCTGCCCGGCAGCGGTCAAGGAGTGGCACACTCCCAAGATGGTGCAAGTCGATTTAGCCGGCCTGCCTTCAATGGCGTCGGGCGAGGTCGGCCTCGACGGTAACCTTGGCCGCCGTCTTACGGGGCCTTTTCGGTGCGGTCGGGAGGTGGTTGTTTCCCACGGTGGTCCGGGCCGTCGTCGGTGGATGAACCCATGACCTCGATGCAGACCGGCGCGGGCCCGAAGATAACCTTGGCGTGAACCGTCTCTTGCGCCGGATCCAAGGAGAACGAACTCCGATTGCCGTTCACCCGGACCTCTCCGCACCGTTTGGTTCGCAGGCCGATCAAGACGGTCTCCTCAAGCCCCAAGGGACCGTGAAGCTCGATCGTCAGTTTCCCCGATGGGGCGTCCCATTGCTCCGAGATTCGTTTGCCGCCCCAGAGATGGTAGAGACTGTGGTCCGGGAGTTCCCGGAAGTAGAACAGCTTCATGCCATGTCCTGGAACACGGATATTGGCGAGTCCCTCCCTGAGAAGCCGGTCCCCCGCAACATGACGGACCTTTCGGTCGTTCACGTCCAGAAGTGCGTAGCGACCGGCTGGCCGAAGACCGAGGCGCTGCGGCGATCGGAGGGTAAGCGACGTCTCTTGGGCCTCGGCATTCATGTTGGCCAGGACCACGAGGTGATCTTTCCACACGTCGTTCCGGTAGATCGTGGCGTAAGTGAGCGGTGCGCTGGTCTCGAAAAGGCCGGCCGACTCGGCGAAGTAGTAGGGTTGCGACTCGTACATGCCGAAGTACCCTTGGGCAAGGTTGTATGCCTTGACCCATAGGGGCTCTTCCTTCGTCACGCCAGAGGCATACGGGAATTTCTTGGGATACAATCGCCAGTCCGAGTAACAGTATTGCCCGCCACCGGTAAGCAGGTCGTAGTTGTAGGCGAGTTCCGTCGCACATCGTTCCTTCTCCTTGCCTCCGGCCCAGTGACAACCTTGGGCGTCCATGCTCTTGATGAGGCTGAACTGCGCCCAATGGACTTCCAGGGGAGCGAAACCGTACCCTTCGCCGTAGAGGTGAACGTCGAAATCGCAGATCACCGGCAGGACGAGGGCCGTCGAGCAATGATCGACGAGCACGGCGTGAGGGCACCTGGCACGCAAGAGTTGCCGCCGACGCCAGTTCATCTCGTGCAGTTCGATGAGGCAGTCGTAGACCTTCTCGGGATGGCCGTGCTCCCTCCAGAGCGGGCAGTTGGCGTAGCCCAAGTTGTCGTCGATGTACATTCCATCGACGTCGTAGCGGTCCATCATCCGGGAGTCACACGCAATTCGGTAGTCGGCCAGACCGTTGGGAGACGCAAGGCACGTGGCGACCAGGTCGCAGTAGCGGTCCACCGGGTCGGTGTACCTGCCGCCATAATTGAAGCCTTGCCACAAGGGCCATTTGCCGCTTGCTTTCATCTTCTGAACGCCCGGGGCATTGGCATACATCAGATCGGCGTTCTGTGTCCAGATAAAGAGCATTCCGGCCTGGTGGACTGTCTTCAGGACCCGCTCCAATTCGCCAGCCGGGGGCCGTGGTTCTCCCGGTGTTCCCAACCGGTGCATCTGGAAGAGCGTGTGGCCCAACTGGGCAGCGTCGACGATCTCCGTGTCCGTTGGATACGGGTGCTTGTCGTCACCGATCCAGGCGAACATCCGCAAGTCATGCGAGCTGCGGTGGGGAAGCCGATTGGGCGCAATGCTCATGCCGTAGCGAACGGTGAAGGGCGACTCGGCCTTCAGCAGAAAGCCTTCGCCCGAGGCCCCTTCGTGGACGATGTGCTGCGCGAGGGAAACGGTAACGCCATCCTCGTTACTCGCCGTGACATGGACGGTCGCCGAATCGAGCCCAGCCGCCACATGGGTGGCTCCCCTGTCGGCGAAGAGCGCCAGGGCGGCCTTGGGACTGAAAACCTGCAAGCACGAGGTCAAGCTGGAAAACTTCACGGACCCACCCGGCGCCGGAAGGCTGCCCCAAGGGCACCCCATGCCGTGGCTGTCCCTGGTCTTGTGCAGGTAATGGCGGAAGGCTCCGGTTGTCACGACTTCCTGCCGGATGTCTCGGACCACCACATCCTTGGTCGGAAGAAGCGTCAGTTCCGAGACGACGACCCCATCGTTGAAGAAGGTGCTCACCAGAGCGTAGGGCAGATCCGGTCGTGAGACGGATCGCAACGTTCCTGTCGTCTTGAGGACGATCTTGTCCGTACCGTTGGCGGTGACCGCGGTCTTGCCGAAATTCCGCGGGCTGGCGACGTTGTAGTCCCCAACGACCAGGTTTGCAGGTCCGGCGAGGCGGATCACCGGCTGACCTTCCCGCTGGACCAAGAGAGCAACCACCGCTCCCGTGCTCTTGTCCACGGCGTACTCGAAGGTCGGACCCTTGATGACGAACTTGTTGCCGGCCGTCGAGCCATTCAACTCCTCGGGCGGGAGTGGCTCTCGCAACACCGCGGTGATTGGCTTGCTTCGCGGCCCGGGATTCTCCGCACGGGCCGCAGCCCAAGGGAACGTGGCGGTGGCCAGGGCAACCAGCAGTATCGAAAAGGTCTTCATGAGCGATGATCAAGCAAGACGGTGCGTCAATCCCGCGGTAGGAGCACGATGTCGGTCCACTCCAGCGGCAGATGGAGCGCGACCCCGTGATCGGTCCGCGCCACCTCGACCGGAACGCCCTCGGTGCTCGTCGCGGCATGGAACCGAGGGACCGACCCGAGTTCGATCGTCAGCCTGGCGATCGGCCGGTACGTGTGGTTGACCAGCACGATGGCCGATCCCGCGGGTCCGGTTAGCAGGCTCGCCTCGACCACCGGTTGCGACGGCCGGCAGACCGGGCGCGACGGGCCGAACGCCTCGGCATGGAGCACCAAGGGGTGCTCGATCGCGCGTCGCGGCGCCTCGGGCCAGACTTCGTCGAGGGTCGTCTGCCCCGGCTTGAACGGCGAATAGGCCAGACCGGGCAGAAAACCGTAGGCCACCACGAGCCCCTGCCCATAGCGTGCGCGGATCCCCGCCGGGCGGCCGTCGTCGAACGTGGCGAGGGTCGTTTGCCCTTGCTGCGCGGCCTTCAGATCCAGGCGGTTCCCGAGAACGTTCAACGCGAGGGAACGATCCGAGAGTTTCAACGACGCCTTGGCCATCGGCTTGATCGTCGGAAGGTCCACCCGCTCGTTGTAGCGGTGGCCCTGCTGCTTGAGGATCTTCGCTGCCGCGTCGGCCGGCAGCGCGGTTTGGGCAAACGGGGGCACGTAGGGCTCGTAGAACTCGTCGCGCGTGGCCGCGCCGCAGGCCAGGTAGACCGTCCTCGGGCCGGTTTTGAGCCACTCGTCGATCCTGGCCGAGGCCCTTCGCGTGAGGCATTGGCCCGTCACATACAGCACCTGGTAGTCGGCGAGTCGTCCCGCCTCGATGTCCTCCTCGCGCAGGAAGTCGGGCTGGATGCCCAGGTGCCTCAGGGCGGCCCAGGTCAGGCGGTTCTCGACGAAACTCGCCGGATCGTCGGTGTGCCACAGGTCGTGGCTGACGGAATAGAGGATGGCCACCGGGTCGCGCACGACCTTGGCGTCGGCGAGGATCGCCTCGGCCTTTTCCAGCGCCCGGGTGAACTTCGCGACGCCGTCGTACTCGCTGCGCAAGTCGGACCAGTAGTTCTCGGTGCCGATGTAGGTCGGACCGAACGTCCAGAAGAAGAAACTCGTGGCGCCCTGCCCGAGGGCCGAATACGCCTTCAGCCGCAGGTAGCCGTCGTCGCTGGGGGTGAGCAGGGCGCGCAGGGCCACGCGGCGCTCGCCAATGCCCGATCGCATGATCGACGCCAAGTAGCCGAGGGCGTGCTGGCCGGTCCAGGTGGAACTCGGGCCGTACATGTGGTTCAGTCCCAGCCAATCCTCGACCGAGAGGATGTCCACCGCCTCTTGGGCCCCGATCTCGAAGAAATCGAGGCCCCGGTAGCCCATGCCGCAGTGCGGCGGGCCCCAGGCGTTGAAAAAGCCATGATCCGACGGCAGCGTTTCGGTCTTCATCCCCCGGGGCAACCCGGCAAACGCGCGGTGCACCAGGTCATGGGTCTGGCGCAGTTGCTTGACGCTCCACCACTGGCCGAACTTGCCGGCGTAGTAGAGGATTTTGCGGGTGGCAAGGTCGGCATGGCGCGGCAGGGCCTTCTCGTGCATGGCCGCGGCGGGGTACTCGACGCTCTCGATCGCGCGGCCCAGCGACTGGTCGGTCTCGCCCCGGGCACGCAAGTACTCCTGAAACCAACGGTTGAGCTTCTTGGGGTCGGTCTTGCGCAAGTCGAGGGTCTGAATCTCGTCGGCGATCACGTAATGGGCCATGTTCTCGTACCGCCAGCGCCCCTCGGGCGTGGCCAGTTGCCGGGCGATCTGCGCCCCCTCGCCCGTGGCCCAGGCCCGGGCCGATTCCTCCGGATCGGGCATCAGGTGCCAGGTGGCCGTATAAGTGCGCAGGCCCGACTGGCGAAGCACCTCGTCCGGCACACCCCCCAGCACGTTGAAGCCCAACAGTTTGAGCGTCTCGGCAGCCTGCCGGGCCAGCACCGGATCGTAGTGGCCCCAGACCGACGTGATGAGGTCGAACCGGTTGAGCCGCCGGGCCTGGCCGCCGGTCGCCTCGCGGGCCCAGGCCAGGTGCCGGGCCGTCATCTGCGAGCCGGTCTCGAACTCGCCCTTCTTCTCGCGCAACGGATGCGGCAAGAGAAAGGCGATCGTGTCGGAACCGCTCTTCTCGGTAAACGAGACGACCACGGCGGACGGGTCGGGCCGGTCGGCCAATTGCACCTCCAGCGCGCAGCCTTGCACCGCGGGACCGGCGCCGATTCGCCGCACGCGGAGCGTCATCGCCGGCCACTCGGCCACTCCGCCGGACCGATCGAGCCGCGGGTGCAGCGGCCACTTCGCGAGATCGATCCACCGGCTCCACTGGCCGCCCGGGGCGTCGACCGATTCCGAAGGCAAGTACCAGTTCGCCACGTGGATGAAGCCGCCGGCGGTCACCTGGAACTTCTCGCCCGGCGGATCGACGACCCGGCACCGCACGAACACGTCGGCCGCGCCGGCAAGCGACGCGGCGGCAAACATCCACGCTGCGAGAAACGTCGGCCAGCAGACTCGGCGGCCACTCATGGCGCGTGCTCCAGGGGGGCAAAAGAACGCATCGATTGTAATGGCACACAGCCCGGCGTGGGAGCCGGGCACCGTTGGCCTTTCGAGGCTCAGCCCATGGCGCGCTGCGTGAGGACCTGCTCAAGGACGAACTGGACGAGATCGACGCGATCGTCCGAGAGATCCTCTCGCGCTAAGCGCCCCTTCGCCTTGCCGGATTCCGCCGCGCTCATGGTGGCGGCGCCGGCGGTTTTGGCGCCGGTTCGGCCACATTGCCCACCAGATCGCGCAGCGTCCTAAACAAGAGATCGTAGCGTTTCTTTTCCTCGGGGGTCGGTTCGCGCATCCAGTGGTCGCCGAAGCTGCGGTCGTTCCACTCCAGGCCGAAGCCCACGGCCATCACCTCGCCGTGGCCGTGGCGCGTTCTTGCGGCGACCGGGAGGCTATCGACCCAGGCGAACGGCTCGCCGCCGACGATCTCGCAGGCCCCTTCGACCGGCAGGGCAGGCCAGCCGTCGGCCAGCGCGAGCACCCCCTGGCGGCTCGTCGAGTGGCGCACGGACATGCCGAACGGCCGTAGCAAGCTGTTGGCCGTGGTGCCCGGGCTGCCGATCGCGTCGATCACCAGGAGCTTGCCGCCTTGCTCGACGTACTGCACGAGACGCTGGCGGTAGTGCTCGGGCACGGAGCGCGTGGGCGCGATCACCACCAGCGCGTCGCCCGAGAAGGCCGCCGGGCCGCTTCTCCGCGTGGTGACGTAGCCGAGGCGCGGGATCCACTGCTCCAAGAGGCCGTATCCCAGGCCGCCGCCCTTTTCGGTGAACCCGTCGATCGCAAGGGGGACCTCGGAGACCGTGCGGTCGACGACGACCAACGGAAGCGGACGTTCGCGTTCCGGCAGCGGCATGCTCCGGTGATGCACGGCGGCGACGGCCCACGAGCCGATGCTCCCGCCGGCAAGCGCCGCGGCGACGAGAACGAGCCGGGTCGGGCCATCGTAGGGCGGATCGCCAATCCGTCCCGCGCGCCGCGCGAGCAGAATGCCTGCGACCGCCAATCCGATCGCCGCCGCGACCGCCGCCACTCCCGCGGCCAGGCGCACCGGGCGCCGGTCGAAGAGGCTGCGGTGGTTGAGCCACTCGAGCATCCCCAGCATCAACTCGGCCTTGCCCGGCTCGAACGTGCAGAAGTTCGAGAAGATGGTCGAGTCGGTCCAGGCCACGACGCGGCCCCGGCCGTACGTGGCGGCCCAAAGCTGGATGAAAGGGCCAAACCGGCCCTCGGGGCGCAATTCGGCCTCGGGGAAGTAGTTGTCGGCATGGTAGTCGGGCGCGAGGCTCCACAGCGCGCCGTCCCGAACGACCGCCGTCCCGGCACTCACGCCCGGGTCGATCGAGCACGAGACGGCAAACACCATCGGCGGCAGGTCCTGCACGATGGGGTGCGGCACGCGCGGCGGGCGGTACTCTTGCTCGTACGGGTTGCCGACGCGAAACAGCAGATCCTGCCGGAACTTGAACCCGAACTGGCTGGCCAGGTCGTTGGCGTATGGGGTCTGGATGCGGCGGTCGGTGTGCTCGGCGATCAAGAGCAACGCCCCGCCCTGCTCGACGAACTCGCGCACGGCTTGCACTTCGTCGGGTGCATAGCGTTCGGTAATCGTCTTGATCACCAGCACGTCGCACTGGCGGAGCCGGTCCGCGTCGATCGGCTCGTCGCGCCCGAGGCGCGACATGGCGTAAAACTGGCCGCAGTAGTCGTAGATCGCCCCGTAGGTGTACGAGGCCTCCTCGCCGTACGATTCGGTATCGTACGGCCGGTCGGTGGGCTCCCAGGTCGAGTGCCGCTCGACGACCATGACCCGGCCGCCCTGCCGGGCGCCCACGGGGCACCATTGCCAGGCGAAGGCGAGGATCGCGGTCGCCGGCAGGACCAGCCCGATCGCGGCCGCGCCGGGCCACGCTCTCGGCGACGACGTCGCGGGCGCTTCGGCCGTCTCTTCCACGGCGGCCGACGCCGGCAGCCGAATCAGCCGCCACGCCAAGAGCGCCGGCGGCACCACGAGCGCCAAGCTGACCCACGGGCTGAGGAACTGGTCGAGAAGGTTCAGACGCTCGGTCGCATCGGTTCGCGCGGCACGGTGGACGACCATCGCCACGAGCAGCGCGGCCCGCACGGGCAGCCAGGCGGCGACGCCAAGCGCCAGCGCTGCCGCGCTTCGTAGCCACGGCTTCCACCGGGGCTCGTCCGAACGCGCCGAAGAGGCCATCTGGGCCAATAGCACCAGTCCGCCGACCAAGAACAGCGCCGAGACCGGATCGACAAGCAACTCCCAGGTGACCGGCAGTCGATGGACATGCCGCAGCGAGTGAATTGCCAGTTCGGTGCCATCCACCGCCACCTCGGCTCCCAAGAGCGACATCACGCCGCCTGCCAGCGAGACAAGCGGCCGCGGCAGGTCGTGCGAGCGGGCAGTCCAGGCCGAATACGCCGCCATGACCGCCCCCTGGGCCAAGAGCACAAGGCCCGACGTCGCCAGGCCACGCCCGAGGGGACCGGGCCAAGCGCGCGGGATGCACGCCAGCGGCAACACCAGCCCGGCCGCCAAGGCCAGCGGCGCCGCCCGGTAGGGCCAGGGAAGAAACACCACGGCCGGCACGAGGAGCACGGCCGCCACGGCCGTCTCGGCGCGCCGGGGCCATCGCAAGGGCGTCCCAGCCAACCCAAGCGTCCCCAGCGAGACGACGACCGTCCAGGCAATCCACTGCGGCGCCTGGAGGTAGCCCAGGCCCAAGAGCCACGAGCCGGCCAGGAGGGCGACGGCGAACCACGACCGGATCATGGCTTGCCCTCCGAGGGCTTGGGCGGAAGCAGCTCCGGCCGATCGGTCATTCTCGCCAAGAGCCATCGCCAGAAGGCCGAGTTTTCGCGGGCCCCGCCGACCATTTCGCCCTCGGCATCCTCGAGGTTCTTATTCATGGCAAAGCCCGTGTCGGCCAAAAAGACGAATTTGCCGCGGCCGACCGGCACGACGGCGACCGCCGGGCGGTTCTCGTAGTCCTGCACCTCGACGTCGTCCAGCCGGCACTCGAACGGCCACCGGGCGTGGAAGGCCATGCTGCTTGCGTGTCCGTCGCGGCCGACGAAGCGCAAGACCTCGTAGTATTCCTCGCTCTTCAGCGGCGGATAACGTCCGATCGGCACGGGTTCGCGGAAGGGCCGGCTCGGCGAGAGGTACGGGACCGGCAAGTCGATGCCGCGCTCTTCCAAGAGCGGGCGCAGGGCGTTGGCCTGGTCGGCCCCGGCCATGGCGACGAACACCCCGCCGCGTTCCATGAAGTCGCGAATCCGCTGTCGCTCGCTCGACGAGAACTGCCGCGCGGGGGCGATCGAAATGAGGATTTCGGCCCGGCGAAGCTGCGCTTCGTCGAGCCGCGCGACGACCAGCGGCAGAAACCCGTTGCGCATGAGATTCAGTTCGAGGCCGGCGATCCCGTCGCTGTTCCACGGGTGGCCGCTATAGGCTTCGAGGTGCGAGCCGTCGATCAGGGCAACGCCGCTTCGTCCCGCGTCGCTCGAACCAGGCAGGATCTTCGAGTTGGCACAGCTCAGCCACTCGACTCCCGCCGTCGCCAGCGCGAGCACGATGCCGGCCACCGCAAGGCGCTGCGGCGAGAATCGCCATGCCAAGAGGACCACGATCGCAACGCAGCCGAACAACCCGACCACCTGGCGCCAGGCTGCGTGCGGCGTGCCAGGCCGGGCTGCCAGGTACGTCAAGAGCCGGCCGACGAACTCGTAGCCTTGCGGGATGCCCTCGCTGGTGAAGCCGGCCGCGCCGGAGACGACGACCACGGTCCCGCGGCCGAGGCGCTGCTCGGCGGCGAGGATCACGTCGCCGAGTCGCTCGCCGGTGTCGAAGCGGCGCTTTTCGGTCAGCAGGGCGTCGCTCCCCGGATCGCTCCATGCATAGCGGCCGACGAGGATGGGCCTCGCCGGGCTTGAGATGCCGATCGACGCGGCCTCGCCCAGGCCGGCGCGGTTGTGCGCGTCGTCCAGCCCGACGCCGGCCGGATGAGGCGACGCCTCGAGGGCGTATTCCCAGTAGGCGGCGGCAGGGATCGCCACGTCGAAGCGCACTCGCATCGCCGTCGGGCCGAGCACGTCGTCGAAGAGGCTCGACCACCCGGCCTCGTGCGTCCACGGCTCAGCGACCACTAGAAGCGAGCCGCCGTTGCGCACAAAGTCCCAGGCGCGCTGGAGGCGATCGTCGGGCCAAGGGCGGCTCGGCGGGAGCACGACGAGCACGTCGGCCGCGGCGAGGTCGGTTTGCGACAGGTCGTTCGAGCGGACGAACCGGCCGCCCAGGCTCTCGACCAGGACCGGCAGCATCCCGAAACCCGACCCGGCCGCGCGCCCGAACCGGCCGTGAGCCGGCTTGCTCCAGTCGATTCCCTCGGCATCGAACGCCACCACGGTCTTGCCGTCAAGGCGCGGTGGCACGAAACAATACCCGAGGACCGCGACCACGATCGGGCCAAGCGCCACCGGCGCCCAGAACAAGGCGCGGCGGACGTGCGGAGAAGGGCGAACATGGCTGGTCGTGTCGGTCTGCGGCTCGTCTTCGTCACCGGTTCGCCACGTCGTCCAGCGGAACAAGAGCCCTGCGACAAGAAGCTGTATGGCCGCGCCGACCAGCGGCAGGTTCCACGGGAGGAGCGACCGAAGCGCGTCGCCCCAGTGCCACGGCGGCGGCGCGTAGCGGGTCTGCGGCGCGGGCGGCTCGGCGACCGGCAAGGCGGCCGCGAGATCGGCGGCGCGGGCCAGGATCGCCAGGTAAGCCAGGTGCCCCACCACGATCGCCGCGCCGGCCAAGAGGGCGCGGCGAAGACGTGGGCGCGGGGTGGCGACGAGCCAGCCGAAATACACACCAAACATCAGGATAAGAAAATCGAGCCCGGCAAACGTCGCGCCCACCGCCAAGGGTCGTCCCGAAAGCCAACCCGCAAAGCCGCCCAGCCATCCGCCGACCGCCTCGGCCGCCAACCACATGGCCGGGATCGCGAGGTAAGCCAGCCGGAACACGCCCAGCACGGCAACGGCCAAGGCGACCACGCAAAGCACGCGGCGGTCGCGGCCCGTATGCTCTCGGGCCACGGCGGCGACGAGCACCGCGACGGCCAGGGTGTGGACGACCGTCGAGCTTGAGGCCGCAAGGGCCAACGCGACAAGCACGGCCGCCACGAGGCTCGCCATGCGTTTGACATCGCGAGAGACCTCGGCCGGCCAGCCGGCGACGAGCGCCACGGCCATCGCGACCCACACGAGCGCGTGGCGAAGCGGCAGGGCAACCATGCCGATCGCGCCGGTGGCGACCCACGCGGCCGCCATGCCCGCCAGCGATGCCACCACGGCCCGGAC
>JANLFZ010000070.1:16618-17413 GCA_024653385.1 Thermoguttaceae bacterium
CGGGAGCGGGATCCTCGGCCGGCGACTGTGCCTCGGGACGCGGCTTGTCGGGCAAAGTGCGTACGATCGGGCGGGGCATCGTGCAGAGGAGGGACTAAGGGGCAAAGGCACCGACCCGGCACGCTAGCGCCGCGGCCAGCCAAACCTCTCCAGTATGCTTTTGAAAGCGGCGGGGGTCAACGCGCCTTTCGCCCGCGGGGGCCAAGGAACAGCATCCCCCTATCGGGCGTGGTTTGGACGAGGGCCAAGGCGTCGAGGTGGTCGTCCGCGCCGCATCAGTTCCGAAAGACTGGAGCGAAGGACTGCGGCGGTGCGCTGGAGCACTCGCCGATCCCCCTGAACTCGATCAGGATCTCGAGGAGATCCTCCAAGAACGGCGTCACGATTTGCGGCCGGACATTCCGGAATGAGCTTCCTGCTCGACACGAACATCTGCTCCGCCCATATGCGCCGGCGAGTCGCGTGGATATGATGATCGGCGCGGTCGCCCTGGTCCGCGGACTGACGCTCGTGACGCACGATGTGGCGCACTTCCAGAACATCCCCGGCTTGGCGGTCGTCGATTGGCTGACTCCTTAGCTTAGGCGAGGTAACCGTTCACACCCCGGAGGAGCCAGTAGAGTGCCTGCTCTGCACGCACGCGATCACTCCCGCCGCAAACGCCGCGGGGCTTCGCGTGGGTGCAGACACCCACCCCACGGCTACTACGGGACTTTGGTTCCCCCCGATCATCTGTCCGGCGGTCGGGTGGCACGCCCTGAACGCCAGTGAAGGGCGTGGCCCGTCGGGCCAAGC
>JANLFZ010000719.1 GCA_024653385.1 Thermoguttaceae bacterium
TCGAGTCCAGATCAATTTGTCAAAAAAACGCCCCCGGGGTGTGAACGGTTACGTCCAGGTGGTTCCGTCCCAATGCCGATCGTGACGCAAGAGGAACTTGCTCAACTGGTGCCGCGCCACCCGCTCGGCGCACTTGGCGTCGTCGCGGGCCCGTTCGAGGTCGCGGATCGCCTCCACGGCCTCGTCCGGAACGTACACCTCCGTGAGATCGCCGGAGCGAAGAAAGTGCGCCAGCCTCGCCGCGTCGCGGCGGTCGGTCTTCACCCGGTCCCCTGGCTTGCCCGGCACCAACGAAGGGGCCACGACGATGCAATCCATCCCTCCCTCCTGCAAACGCCGGCACAGGCCGAACCCCGTGGGTCCGGCCTCGTAGCAAAGCCTCGCCGTTCTTGACCAGCATTTTCAAGGCTTTCCGCAGACGCACCCCATCGTAAGGGATCGTCTTCCATTTCTCCGCCGCCTCCCGCCCCTCGCGGGCCACGGCAATCGTGATCGAATCCTTGTGGACATCCAGACCGACGTAAACTACACTCGTACTCATTGGACCAGTCCTCCCGTATGTGGCTCTGTCGTAAAGGGTGGTGAACCCACAACCCTTTAGGATAATCCACGCTCTACGCGAGCCACTGGTCCAACCATTTTGTCTACTTGACTTTGCATCATCAAAATCCTTGCGAAAACCTGCAAAAGTTCAGCTATAGTCGGTCTTCACTTTCCCTTTCGTCAGGTTCGGACGGTCTCACCTTCTCGTTCCGTCGTCGGGAGGGACCCCCGAATTCGTTGACTCGCTGGATACACGCGCGGATCTGGTCGAGCCAAAGCCCGACTGCCACACCGACAACGCCCGCAATCGCGTAGATTGTGGGGGGATACGCGAACAACGGGCTCGTCAACAGCTTCTCGATGCGATGAGCGCGTGTCATACTGCTGCTCGGTCCAAGCAACACCGCCAAGAGCATCGCCAGCGCCGTGCATGCGGCCAGCTTGGCAAGTGTACGTGGCTTCCAGCGAACGACCAGCGCAGCGCCCAGAACCGTCAACAGCAGAATGATCAGCCAATGCGCTATGTCAGCCGTGCCTCGCGCCTCGATCGCAAGCCACCACAAGACCGACACACTCCAGCCCGCGATGGCTCCGCAGGCAGCCAGCGCAAGCGCGAATACCCTTGACATGGTTAGTACCCCGACGGGTCAAACGGCCTGGCTCCGTCCATGTCCATCTCGACCAGGAAACCCACGGTGTCGTCGAAGAACCAGTGGTCGGCCCCACCGTAGTTCCCCAGGTGCGTACTCGATCCGAGGTCAAAGTACGCGGTAAACTTCTGCTTCCCGTTGGGCTGGATCGTCACCCGCACGATCGCGTGGTCGGTCATCGTACCGGTGGTAACTCCAAACGCGCTATAGGACGTCGGAAGTTCTTTGTTGCCCTTTGTCGGCACCACGAGTGCCTCAATAACGACAGCGCCCCCCTCCAATTCGATGGGTTTGCCTTCATACTTGTAGTTCTTGAGGAAGTCCTTCAGCCAGCGGAAGCACTTGTTGTTCCGAGTGTTGTAGAAACCCTGTTTCGGAGTGTTCGCGATTTGTATGAACAGCGTGCCAATCGCGCGTTCCGCGGCTGGATCGCCCTGACACATCTCGATGACACGCCGGATGTCGTCGGTGGCCGGCTTCACGGGTGAACTCGGGTCCAGCGGATGTTTGGGCGGGGGAATTGGACCGTCGTCTCTCCACACCCACGTTACGTTCTTGAGTGTGATCTCCCTCTTCCAGCACCCGGTACGACCCGGGGGATTAGGCGGTGGTCCCGAGCCGGTATCCGGCACCCTAATCCACACCCTGCCGGAGCCTGACCCCGAACTGCCGCCGCTGGGCGGCGTCCGGACCTCCGCGTACACCGCCCCGCCGTTCTGGCCGTTCTCGTCGGCGTCGAGCGCGGTGAACGAGAC
>JANLFZ010000720.1 GCA_024653385.1 Thermoguttaceae bacterium
CTCAGGAGTTGCGGGTCGCCGTGGCGGGACGTTCCCTGGGACGATCGGCCATCGCGATTCTCGGCCAGACGCCGGTGAAGATCCCGGCCGGCGGCACGGCCTCGATCCGGGTCGGCGTGCCCGCCAGCACGCCCTCGGGCAAGATCGATCTCGAGCTGAGCGACCCGCCCGAGGGAATCGCCATCAAGGAAGTCTCGCCCTCGCGCGAGGGCACCGCGATCGTGCTGGCCACCGATGCGGCCAAGGTCAAGCCCGGCACCCAGGGAAACCTGATCGTCCTGGCATCGGTCAAGCGATCGGCGAACCCGGGCAAGAACAAGGCGAAGCCGGCCGCGCGTTCCGTGCCGCTGACCGCGCTGCCGGCCATTCCCTTCGAGATCGTCGCGCCGTAGGCGTTGCCGCGGGCCGGGCCGTCAGCCTCGCGGCTTCTTTAGTGGCTGGCGGCTCCGATCGCCCGGCGAAGCAGATTGTGGGTAATCTTCTGCACGCGCTCGTCGGGGCCGTGCGGGCGCGTCCAGTGGGTCCAGGGAAGCGTGTGGCCCGGCGGCGAGCTGAGGCCCTGCGCCCAAAAGATCGTCGAGGCGTTGAACACGAAGTTGCCCTTGGGGCCGGGACAGATGGTGGCGGTCCATCGCTGGGGGCGCACGCCGCCGACCAGCGCCGTGCCTTGCGCCACGATTTCCAACCCTGGGAGGTCGTTGGGCGGGTCCCCGTGGTATTCCCATCCCACCAGGCCGGGGATTCGGTCGCCCTTCTTCATGCCCGTGCCCTCGAAGATCCAGTGCTCGGGCTTGGTGCAGACCCAATCGCCGCCGCCGTTGACCGGGTCGACGTTGCGGGCGCCCATCAGGTAACCTTCGTCGGGCCCGCGGTGCGGGAAGGGGCCGTGCGCCTTCTCGCGCTGTTCGGCATACTTGTACGTGCCGCCGTACGGGCCACCGCGGAACATGATGCGCGCCGGGCGGCCGTCGGTCGACGGCCTCAAGGGGCTTACCCAGCAAACCGCGTTGCCCGAGAGGAACAGCAGGCTCACGCCCGCGTCGCGCATCTTGACGACGCTCTCGTACTGCCGGATGTCCCAATACTCGTCGTGCCCCACGCTGATGAAGCACTTGCACTTCAGCCCGTGATCGGGCGAGATCATGTCGCTGTTGGTGCAATAGGTCACATCGTACCCGTGCTGCTCGAGGAAGTAGGCCAGCGGGAACTCGAACGGCAGGAACTCGCCCGAACCCAAGGTCAGCGGATCGTTCACCACGCCCAGGAACTGGGCTTCTCGCCCGTAGGGCCGGTCGAAGCTCACGTCGGCCCAGGGGCCCTCGACGTCTTTGGGGTGGGTGTAGACCGAGTAGTTGTCGGGCCAGCGGTTGTACGCTTGCCAGGTGTTGTCGGAGCATTGGAACAGGATGTCGGCCGGCCGGTCGTCGCGCACGACGAACACGACGTAGCTTTGCCATGCCCCGGTGTTTTCGTCGGGCGGAAGCAGCGTCAACCGTCCCAGATACACGCCGCTGAGCCAGTCCCGAGGGATCTCCAATCGCGTGGCAGGCGTCCAACGGCACTCGCGAAGGTTCTTGGGACCCACCGGCGGCAGGGGCTGGGCCTTGCCTTCGAACGGCCCCAGCGTGGTCATGCGCCGCGCGCCCTTGCCCTGGTAGTAGCCCATGCGGAAGATCTCGATCTGAAACTTCTGGGGCGGGTCGGTCGAGATCATGATCTCGATCGACTCGCCCGCCCGCACGCTCTGCTTCGAGCAATAGCCTTCGATCCACGGGCAGCGGAAGCCGTCGATCTTGTCGAGCCGCACGCGCGTGAGTTGCCAGTCGGCAGCGCCCGGTTTGGCGTTTTCGATCTCGATGGGCGACTTCGCCCGCGCAGGCTCGGCAGCGGTGGCGACGGGCCCCGCCGCGCCCGCCATCGCCAGCGCGCCTGCCGCAAGGC
>JANLFZ010000721.1 GCA_024653385.1 Thermoguttaceae bacterium
GGATCTTGGGGGCCTGATAGCCTCGCTTCCAGGGCCCGTAATACTTGCGGACCAACTCGAGCACCGGCTGCGGCTCGACATCGCCGACGATCAAGAGCACCACGTTTTCGGGCCGGTAGAAGCGGTCGAAGAACGCGAGGCTGTATTCGTAGGCGCCGGGCATGGCCTTCACGTCGGCCTCGAAGCCCATCGTCGTGTGCTTGTACGTGTGGACGTCGTAGGCGAGGTCCTTCAGCCGCTCCTCGAGCAGGAAGAACGGCTGGGTGACGCTCTTGCGGTACTCGCCGTAGACCGCCCCGGCCTCGGTCTGGAAGGCCGGCTGCTCGTAGTGCAGATTCTGGAAGCGGTCGCTCTCGATGTCGACCACCGTTTCGAGGTCCTCCTTGGCGAACGTCAGGTGGTAGGCGGTGTAGTCGTCGGTGGTGTAAGCGTTCGCGTCGGCGCCGATGCCGGTGACGATGCGGTCGTACACCGGGCCGGGAAACCGCTTCGTGCCGCGGAACATCATGTGTTCGAAGAAGTGGGCGAAGCCCGAGCGGCCCGGCTCGACTTCATCCCGGCTGCCGGTGCGCACGATCGAGTAGTAGCTCACCAGGCCGGGGCTTTCCATGGGGATGACGATGGCGGTCAGCCCGTTGGGCAGCCGCTCGGTGAAGTGCCGGTAGGGAAACACGCCGTCCGCGGCCGAAGCCGCCGCACTAGCGGCCGCGATGCACAGTGCCATAGCCGTCGACTTCATGGGAACCCCACAGGGACTGCGGCGACGATGCTCCACGCCGGAACAGGCACGGACGCGTCGCCGGCGCCAGACGCATTGCCAGAAGGGTACGTGATGCCAAGGAAGGCGTCAACCGTTGGGCAAGCCCGGCAGATGTCGCCACCTAAATCGACTTGCACCATCTTGGGAGCATGCCACTGCTTGACCGCTGCCGGGAAGGCGTTCTCGCATCGGAGAAAGCGAGTCCCGGCAGCGGTCAAGCCGTGCCACACCGTCCGGGGAACCTCCCGGAATCATGCAATCTCATTCAGCGTCCCAGCACCGGGCGCGGCGTGGCCGGGGTGCATGGCGCGCACTGGACCGGGGCCGGTACGCACGTCGTAGGGCAGGGCTGGCAGTAGTAGGGGACCGAATAGGGCGCCGCCGGGTAGGTGACGACCTCGTCGCGGTCGAACAGCCGGCATCCCGGCGCCAAGAGGCCCACCCCCAGGACAAGTGCCATTACCAGACGCTTCATGCGTCGCTCCTTCGATCACCGATCGGGCGCGCGGGATTTCCCCCTCGAGACGAGCGGGCGGGATCGTAGCAGAACCATGCCCGCAAGTCAAAGCCAGTGTGTGCATCCTCAAGAAATACCGGCCGTGGCGCCGCACCCGCTTGACACCGCGTAGACACCGCCCCCAAGATGGACTCGGAAGTCCGGGCGAAAGGGGGCTGCTGTCGGCACTGCGCGTTCGTGGACGTTTGCCCCACCCGATGGGGTATCGCGAGGAGGCCCAGTCATGCCGATTCCCGTCACATGCCGCTGCGGCAGTACCTATAACCTGCGGGACGAGTACGCGGGCCAGGTCGTCCAATGTCCGAAGTGTGCCGCGCGCATCGAGTTGCCCGCAGCACCGGTCACCGCCCGGCAGCCCCAGGCCGACCCGGTGTTCGACCGCGATGTGTTTCTCTTGCGGCAGAAGCACCTTGCGATTTCCGAGAAGTACATGGTGGGCGACGAACAGAACCGGCCGATCCTGTTCGTCCAGCGCCCGGTGTACCTCGCGCGGGGGTGCCTGGCGATGCTGGCGGCCGTTTTGGCGTTCTTCGTGGTCGGAATCGCCGCGTTGGTCCTGGCGGCCCTCATGCCGCACGACGCGCTGCGCGTGGTCTGCGTCGTGCTGGGTATTCTCGGCGCGATTGCCGCCGTGGTCGTGGTGTTGGTCGCGCTCCAGCCCA
>JANLFZ010000722.1 GCA_024653385.1 Thermoguttaceae bacterium
CCGAGCGGATCTTGCACTTCTGGCCGCGGAAGACCTTCGAGATCTCGCGCTCGGGAATCGACATCTCGACCTCGAGATCGGCCAGGTTCGCCATGTCGCACAGGCTGTATGATCCGTTGAAGGCGATCGGGTTGACGAGATTCCCCTCTTCGGCGTTCTTCTTGAGAATCGTCCCCGTGATCGGCGCGACGATCGTGCACTTGCTCAACCGCCACTGGGCCTTGCTCAACTCGGCCTTCGCCTGATCGATCTCGGCCTTGGCCGCGGCGATGCGATTCGCGCGCGAGCTTTCGATGAGCTTCAGGGTGTAACGGAGTCGCCTGACGCGCTGGTCCATCGCCCGGAACTTGCTCTCGGCCAGTTCGTAGTCCTGGATCGACAGCACCTTCTGCCGCCGCAACTCCTCGGCGCGTTTCCATTCGGCTTCGAGCTGCACCCGTTGGGCCTCGGCCTCGGCCAGGTCGGCCTGAGCCGCGCCGAGTTCCTCCGGCCGGCTCGTCTCGAGTTCGGCAAGGCGGTGCTGCGCCAGCTCCAACGCGGCCCGGGCACGATCGACATCGTCCTGGAAATCCTTGGGATCGAGCCTCGCCAGCACGTCTCCCTTGGTCACCCGCTTCCCCTCGACGACGTTCAACTCGATGATCCGACCGCTCACCTCGGGGCTGACGAGGATCTGCCGCGTGGGGATCACGTAGCCCTTGGCGTCGAGCACCAGGTCGCCGGCGGCCGCTGCCTCGGCCGCGCGCGCAGCCGGGGTGTCCGACGCGGGGCTCGTCGTCGCGTCCGCCACGGTCTCGCCCGGCGCCGTCTGGTCCGTGGCTTCGGCCCGTTGCGGCATGCGCACCGCGACGAGATAGGTCAGCACGGCCGTGCTCGCCGCAAAGAGAAGGCAGAGCAACCATGCCGCGCGGCTTCCTCCCGAGGCGCCGGTGACCTGCGGCGGCAGGCGGAGCGACTCGACCCGGTCGCGCAGGCCGGCACCCGCGCCGTCCCTGCCCGGATCCACGCGGATGGCCGGCACGCCGGGCTCCACACGGGGTTCCAACGTTGCGAGATGAGAACGGTCCACCAGGTCACTCCCGGCGCGCAGGCGCCAAACGCGGACGGCAAAGCGGAGACACCGTCACCGAGGAAAAACTCGCCCCACGATCGGACTCGCCCAGCCGGCCCGCGGAGCCGCCGATCGGTTCGGCCCGGCCCAAGGCGGCGAGCGTAAAACGGGTAATGTGGTCGGCCAGTCGCTTGACGTCGAACTGGCGGGACAGACCATTGGATAGCATTTCCGCCACGGGGTTCCGAGCCCGATGGAACAGACACTGCCCCACAATACTGAAGGCGATCAGATGCCGGTCGGCCTCGGAGGTCTCGGGCGGAAGCAACTCGCCGAGGATCTCGTGAAGCAACTCAGCCCGGGGTCGAACGAAGGCATCGACCAACGCGGCACAGGCCTCGGTGGGCTCGGCCATTTCGCGGATCATCAGCCGCGCCCGCCAAGGGGGACCCTTCTCCTCAAAATGGGTGGAAAGAACTTGCTCGATGAATCCCCGAAGCTTCTCCTCTGGAGGGGTCTCACGAGGCAACTCGGGCAGGGGGATCCCATCTTCCTTACCATGGGCGTACCCCACAACAGCAACATACAACCCCTGCTTGTCCCCAAAGTAGTAGTTGACCGCCGCGACGTTGGCTTTCGCCCGGCGGCAAATCTCGCGGATGGTCGCCGCGCGGTATCCTTTGTCAGCGAAGACCTCACCGGCTGCCTCCAGCAGCCGGCGTCGCGTGTCGTCGTGCTTGGCGGTCATGGGGCGGAAGACAAACTGGTGTTTCAAGCAAGTGTTTAGACCATTGTAAACCGCCGAAGTGTTTTCGGCTAGAGGCGGCCGTCCTTGCCCCGCATACTAACCCGACGCGCCGGCGAGGGTCCGTACGCCGGC
>JANLFZ010000723.1 GCA_024653385.1 Thermoguttaceae bacterium
GGGTTGAACCGCTCGGCCAGGAGCTTGAACCCGTCGTCGATCATCTTCGGGGGGACCGGCGGGAACGAGTACAAGAGGTGCCAGATGCTCGACCCGGTGAAACCATTGACCACGCCCACGCCGAGACGCTGGGCCGCCCGGGCGGTCTGCTTGAGTTCCTCCGCGGCCCGGGCATTGACCCCGGCCGGATCGCCATCGCCCCACACGTACGGCGGCAAGACCGATTTGTGCCGCTGGTCGATGAGGTCCAGCACGGCCTGGCCGGCCAGGTGATTGCTGATGGCAAACACCTTCATGCCGTACTTGTCCAACAGGGCCCGCTTCTTCTGGCAATACGTGGGGTCGGCCATGGCCTTGTCGACCTCGAAGTGGTCGCCCCAGCACGCCAGTTCGAGGCCGTCGAAGCCCCACTCGCGACATTTGATGGCCAACACCTCCAACGAGAGATCGGCCCATTGCCCCGTGCAAAGAGTGATCGGTCGCGCCATGTGTTCCTCCCGAGGTGATGAAGGGTAGCGGGTCAATAAGGTGGAGGGGTGCGGAATGTCGAATGACGAAAGTCAAATGACGAAAGAATGACGAATGACGAAGGAACACTCTCGTTCGTGCTTCGACATTCGACCTTCTTTCGTCATTTGGTTTTCGACATTCGTCATTCCCCAAGATTCCCCATTGTCCCCCTGCGATGCCAGACGACCCGATGGACTACCTGCAATTGGCCGGCAAGACGATCCTGATTTTCGGCGTCGCCAACCGCAAGAGCGTGGCGTACCACGTGGGCCGCGTCGTGAGCGAAGCCGGGGCCACGTGCGTCTACGTCGTGCAGAACGAGGAAATCCGGAATCATGTGCGCGGGCTCTTGGGGGGCGCGGAGATTTACACCTGCGACGTCGAGCACGAGGACGAGATCGGGCGGCTGCGCGATCAAGTCGCGGCCCAGCACCCCCGCATCCACGGACTGGTCC
This sequence comes from Thermoguttaceae bacterium, assembly GCA_024653385.1. Lineage (GTDB taxonomy): Bacteria > Planctomycetota > Planctomycetia > Pirellulales > Thermoguttaceae > JANLFZ01. The sequence goes on from JANLFZ010000723.1 coordinate 966, forward strand.
ACTCGATCGCGTTTGCGGAGTACTCGGAGGGTAACCAGCCCTTCCACCAGACTCCGAAAGCGGCGTTTCTCCGGGCGACCGACGTTTCGTGCTACTCGCTGGTTGCCCTGGCGCGGGCCTTTGCCGACCTGTTCGATGCGGACGCCTCGGTCGTGACGATTTCGATTTCGACGACGGACATGGCGGCGGAGAACTACGGGTACATGGCGCCGATCAAGGCGGCGCTGAACTCGACCGTGGTCTTTCTCGCCAAGTCGTTCAGCCGCTTTTCCCGCGTGCGGTTCAACGCCGTCGCCCCGGGGTTGCTGAAGACGTCGGCATCGGCGGGCATTCCGGGCTATGTCGATGCCTACCTGTACGCCGAGCAGGTCATTCCCCGCAAAGAGGCCCTGCGGACCGAAGAGGTCGCCCACGCCGCGGCCTTCCTCCTCAGCCCGCGCTCCAGCGGAATCAATGCCCAGCGGATCGTCGTCGACGCGGGAATGGCGATCAACTACTTCGACCGGGACTTGATCCGCCGTGCCTTGCGGCCCGACTGAGCCTGACCCCGTGCAGACGAACCGTTCTTGCTTTCCCACAGGAGACAGCCTTATGCACGTCGTGTTCGTTCATGTTCACGTCAAGCCCGAGCACCGCGAGGAGTTCCTTCGGGCGACCCTGGAGAATGCCCAGGGGACCATCCAGGAGCCGGGCAACTTGCGGTTCGACGTGCTCCAAGAGGCCGACGACCCGAACCGCTTCGTGCTTTACGAGGTGTACCGGGACCAGGCGGGGATGGAGGCGCACAAGCAGACCAGCCACTACCAGCGGTGGCGCGACGCGGTCGGGCCGTGGATGGCCGAACCGCGCAAGGGCGTCCCCTACGCGGCCATGTTCCCGACCGACCCGGCCATGTGGTCCGCGCGCAAGTAAGGGCCTGTAAAACAATAAGTTGGGCAATCTTATGGAACCCAAGGAAGCGA
>JANLFZ010000724.1 GCA_024653385.1 Thermoguttaceae bacterium
GAGAAGCTTATCCGTTGGTTGGGCGATGAACTGAAGCCCGACGTGGTCCACTTGTCGACCGTGTTGCTGGCCGGCATGGCCCGCCAAATCAAACGTCGTCTCGGCGTGCCCGTGGTCGCCACGCTCGCGGGCGAGGACCTGTTCGTGCAGCAGCTTGCCGAGCCTTATGCCACCGAGTCTCGGCAGGTCCTTCGCCAACGGGCGGCCGATCTGGCGGGCCTGATCGCCCTGAACCGGTACTATGCCGACTTCATGGCCGAATACCTCGGCGTGCCCCGGGAGCGGATCGAGGTGATTCCGCCCGGGCTGAATCTCGAGGGACACGCTCCCCGGTTGCCACCCGACAGCCCGCCGGTCCGGTTTCCGGCGACAGGGCGCACGATCGGCTATCTGGCCCGCGTCTGCCCCGAGAAGGGCCTTCACCTGCTGGTCGAAGCGCTCGAGGTGCTGCTGGAAGACCCCGCCATGGCGCCGGTCGAAGTCGTGGCCGCCGGCTACCTGGCCGAGCGCGACCGGTCGTACCTCGAGGGAATCGCCGAGTGGCTGGCCGAGCGGGGACTGGTCGATCGGGTCCGTTACCTGGGACCGGTGGACCGGGCCCAGAAGATCGCCTTCCTCCAGTCGGTCGACGTGATGTGCCTGCCCACGGTCTATCCGGAAAGCAAGGGACTGCCCGTGCTCGAAGCCTGGGCGAACCGCGTGCCGGTGGTGGTGCCCGCTCATGGGACGTTTCCCGAATTGATTGGCGATACCCGAGGTGGACAGTTGTTCGCTCCGCACGACGTGTGCTCCCTGGCCGGCGCGCTTCGGCAATTGCTGGCCAACCCCGCGGCGGCGGCCGAAATGGGCCGTTGCGGCCAGGAAGCGGTCCACGATCGGTACCACGCCGAGGCGATGGCCCGGCGCACGCTGGCATACTATCGACGGGTGCTTGGTCGGGCCTAGCCATGTCGTACCTCGATCGTCTCGCCTTGCGATTGGCGGCCGGAGCCATGCACCTGGCGGACACTCGGCGCTGCCGCCACGCCGCGTACTTGGCCGGGCTCCAGAACGGCGACGGCGGCTTCCCGGGACGCCAAGGCCCCAGCGATCTCTACTACACGGCGTTCGCCTTGCGCGGGCTGGCGTTGACCGGCGGGCTTGCCGAGACGATCGCTCGGCGCGCCGGCCCGTTCCTCGAGCGTCGCCTGGCCGAGTCGCTTTCGGCCATCGACTTTGTCTCGCTTGTGCAGGCGGCCGTGGTGCTCGAGGCGGCCGCCGGCCTGGACGTGTTCCGGCAGGCGGGCATGGATCGGCGGCAGGCGGTGCTCGAGCGGCTCGAACCGCTGCGGCGCGAGGACGGCGGGTACGCGAAGACGCCTCAAGGCCGCGCCAGCAGCACCTACCAGACCTTTCTGGTCGCTTCGTGCCTCGATCTCTTGGGGCTCTCCCTCGACTCGGGCGATCGCATGATCGCCCTGGTTCGTTCGCGCCAGCGCGCCGACGGAGGGTTTGTCGAACTGGATCGTTCCGAGCGAGGCGCGGTCAACCCCACGGCCGCGGCCGTCGGACTCCTGCGACTATTGGGCCATCTGGACGAGCCGACGCAGCGCAGCGCCACCGCGTTTCTCTTGTCCATGGTCGGTCCCGAAGGGGGATTTCACGCACACGCCCGGACTCCCGTGGCCGACTTGCTGAGCACCTTCACCGGGCTTGTCGCGCTGGTGGACCTCGACGCCCTCGCGGCGATCGACCGCCCGGCCGTGTGTGCGTACGTCGCCGCCCGCGAACACGCCGAGGGAGGCTTCTCGGCGGGCTGCTGGGACGCCGGGCGGGATGCCGAGTACACGTTCTACGGGCTGGGCGCGGAAGCGATCCTGCGGTCGGTCGGCGACCCGGCATGAGGTGGGCCCACCACGCGCCCACCGCCTTTTCGGGCATCC
>JANLFZ010000725.1 GCA_024653385.1 Thermoguttaceae bacterium
CGAGCGGGAGTTGAACTGCGAAGACGGCGGTCCCAACGACCCGGCGATGGTGGCCGGCTACTGGGTCATCATCGGCGCCGACGTGCGGGAGAGCGTCATCGGTGTGGACCTCAACGGCGATTCCGACACGAACGACACCTGCGGGAGCTATGTGATGCTCATCCGACCGAATGCGCCAGGTGTGCGCGAGGTGGTCGCGCAGGGAGCGTAGGGAGCACGCCATGAATTGGCCGACGATCGTTTGCGTTCTGGCCGCTGCGTTGAGCGCGGCCCCCTCGTGCGCCGAAGAGCGGCGGGATTGGTGGATTCCGGGCCCCGCCTCGTTACGTTTCGGGGCAATGACGGGCACGTGGCTTCTGTCGTACGAGTGGCGCCCCAGCGACGCACCGGTGCCGCCAACTCGCACTCCCCCGAGCTCGAAGCCCCAGTACGTTCTTGCGGAGCAGTGGCTGGCGGCAGCGCGCTGGGAACCCAAGGATATCCGTTGGCTGTTGGCCGACGTCTCCCAGCGCCGCGTCAGCGCGCTGCGCGACGAGCTGCCGGGCGAGGCAAGAGCGATGTTCGATTCCCTCCGGTCGCCGTTTGGCCCGCACCGCGCCCCTCATCGTTGGCGGCTGGCCTGGCGCTGGTTCTGGGCGACGACGCTCGATGGCACCGGGGGCCTTCATGCCGCGGCGCCTGCCAAACTGAAGGCGATGCCGTTTGCTCCTCCGGCGGGGCAGTTCGGCTGGCGAATGCGCGTCCCGTACCCGGTTTCGGCGCGTGATCAGGATCGGCGCGTCACGGGACGAGACGCGGGGGACGCCGCAGCGGGTCGAAAAGAGGAGATAGCCACCGAGCGCGTGCTGGATCCGGACCCACTGAGCGGACAATTGACGGTCCTTTCCCGCTTGAACGCCTTGCACGGCATAACGGCACGAGGCATGTGGTGGTGGGAAGAATGGAAGCGCGAGGAATGGCCGACGCGCGTGGATTTCGACTTCCTTCCCGCATCGAAACGCCGCGTCCTGCTCTTCGTGCTCTGCAATAAGGGCATCAGCATTTGGCGATACGACCTTACGGCCCGAAAGAACAAGGCCGGCGAGTCGTACTTGTCCGGCGAGTGGCAGCGTCAGGGCACGTTTGCCGCTCCCTTTATCGAGCCGTTTCACGTGGCTGCCGCCCAAGACGCGTACTTCTTCGTGACTGACGAGTCAGGCGCGGTTTACGCCGCCGAGCAGCGAGACGGACAGTGGAAGACCCACACGATCTGGCAGGACTCCTCACGCCCCGTCGTGGCCATGCTGGTCGAAGCGGACGGCGCGACAGCCTTCGTCTTCGGCAAGGACTTCTACCTGAAGCTGGGCCGCGACACCCAGCCCAAGGCGTGCCGCGATGTGACCCAAGGGCGCAAGGACTTGGGCGAACCCATGCGGACCGTTTTCGAGTGCGCTCGCGTGCTTTTCGAGAAGGGCGAATTGGGAAAAGACGGCTTGAGCAGGTAGTGTGCATGAACACCCGTGCGTCCTCAACGATGTCGCACCCAGCATCGTCGGCGGCAGATCAGGCCATGAGCGAGCTTTATGTCGCCACCGCCCGAGACCGCTTGAAGCAGGTGGCCGAGACCCTGGCCGACCCGTGGGCCGACTTGGCCAGCCGGCGCTTCCTGGCCCGCCTGTGGTGGGTCGATGAGCTGTTGACGGCCCTGGCTCGGACCAGAACCAGCCGCGTAGGGATCGCCTCCCTCGGGCGCGATGGCGGCGTCGCCCTCTTGGACGAGGACCCGCCTAATCTACCCCCTGTGGCCCAGGACGATGGGTACGATCTGAAGCACGACACCACGCTATCGGGTCGGGTGGCACGGCCAGAGCGAAGCGATGGCCGTG